>JALOPC010000096.1 GCA_025454095.1 Syntrophales bacterium
TCGACGAAATCATGGCCTACACGCTGCGGACATTCGGCCAGGGGACGAAGGTGGCCGTCGAGATCGCCCTCATGGCGGCCGATGCCGGGCTGGTCCGGACCTCCGGGGACGTCATCGCGCTGGGGGGGACGTATGCGGGAGTGGACACGGCCCTCGTCGTCCGTCCGGCCAACAGCGCGCGCTTCTTCGACCTGAAGGTCCGGGAAGTGATCTGCAAGCCGAGGGAATTCTGACGAGGGCAGGAAGGTGAGAAGTTTTGAAGTTGAGAAGTTCGGAATACGGGAAGCGCGCAACGATTCATCAGCTCATCCAAGCTTCTCAACTTCCTAACTTCACAACTTCTGCAGCCGTGATGCCCGCGAACCATCATGGCCGTAACAATGGTTCGTGAGAGACAAAGCGAAAGGAGCCAGGAAATGCTGTCGGAGAACATGCTGGAGCGGTATGCGGAGGTGCTCATCTGGGGCCTGAACAAGGCGCGGAACAGGGCGTGCAGGAAGGGTGAGATCGTCAGGGTCCTGTTCGACTTTCCGGCCGTCCGGCTGGCGGAGGTCGTTCAGAGAAAACTGATCGAACGCGGCATCTGCCCCGTCCTGCGTTCGGGGTTGACACCGGCCATGGAAAAGAACTTCTACAGCCTCTCGGACGGCAAGCAGCTCGCCTTTCTGGCGCCGGGCGACCGCGAACTCTGCGAGCGCCTCAACGGCAGCATCTATCTCTACGCCCCGGCGTCCCTGACCCACCTGCGGGACGTGGATCCGCGGAATATCGCTGCGGCCACCGTGGCCCGCAAAGTGTTGAAGGACATCCTGGACCGCAGGGACGGCGAGGGAAGCTTCGGGTGGACCCTGTGCATGATGCCGACCGCCGAGCTTGCACGGCAGGCGAAGCTGACGGAGGCGCAGTACGAAAAACAGGTGATCAGGGCCTGCTACCTCGACAGCGAGGACCCGGTCGGGCAGTGGGAGACCATCTACCGGGAGATGGGTGAAATCAAGAAACGGCTCAACGCGATGAAGGTCGCCTTCTACCATGTCGAGGGGAAGGGCGTGGATCTGAAGATCACGCCCGGCCTTGACCGGAAGTGGGTGGGCATCTCGGGCCACAACGTCCCGAGCTTCGAGATCTTCCTGTCGCCCGACTGGAGGGGGACCGAGGGGCGTTACGTCGCCAACATGCCCTCGTTCCGGAGCGGCAACTACGTGGCCGGCGTCGTCCTCGAATTCCGCAAGGGGATCGGGTCCGTCGTCCGGGCGGACGAAGGGGAGGAGTTCACCCGAAAGCAGATTGCCATGGACGCGGGGGCGAGCCGGATCGGGGAGTTCTCGCTGACGGACCGCCGGTTCTCCCGAATCGACCGGTTCATGGCCAACACGCTGTACGACGAGAACTTCGGCGGGAAATACGGGAACTGCCACATCGCCTTCGGCTCCTCCTACGCCGACACCTACAGGAAGGGGGCGGCGGCGCTCACGCCGGCGATGAAAAAGAAACTGGGGTTCAACGACTCGGCCCTGCACTGGGACCTCGTCAACACAGAGGCCAAGACCGTGACGGCGCAACTGGTGACGGGAAAACGGGTGGTGGTTTACGACAACGGGGTGTTCACAAATTGAGGGGGTTCGGGTCTCGGGGATCGGGGATCGGGTCGGGGTCGAAGAGGCGCAGCCCATGCGTGGAACGCCGGACCGATGCAATGGGAGCGCCCGGCTACTCTTCGATGTCGATCGCCTCGACGGGGCAGGATTCGGCAGCTTCGCGACAGGCATCCTCGAATTCCGGGGGGATGTCATCGTCGAAGCGGCAGACCGCGAGTTCATCCTGCATCTCGAAGACATCGGGGCAGATATCCACGCAACTCTCACAGCCGATGCAGAGGTCCTCGTTGACGGTGGCTTTCATTTCCCCTCCTTTTCCGGGTTGCCGGCTGACAGCGAGACGATAACCGCTGGAAAAATCGAAAAAATGGGACGCGACGCTGTTTATGGATGAGTTACGGAGGAAAAGTCAACTTTTTTTTGAATGGGGTTGCTCCGTCCCGCGGCATGCGCCGCCCGCTCCCGGTGGTGTCCGCGGCAGCGGCCTCGGGGCACAAAAAAGGAAACCCCTTGACAGGGTGTTGCGTTCCTCCGATATTAGGTGAACTTGACGCGTTGGAACGCAATGCGCATCGCGTCTGTCTACACGAGAATAGCGAAAGGAGTCAGGGATGCTTCTCATCGAAGATCTCCAGGTTAAATTGGGCGAGCGGGAGGTTCTCCGGCACATCGACCTCCAGATCAATCCCGGGGAAACCCACATCCTGTTCGGGCCGAACGGTTCGGGCAAGACGTCTCTGCTGATGACCATCATGGGGTACCCCCAGTACCGGGTGACGGCAGGAAAGATCACCTTCAAGGGGGTCGACATCACAAACCTGCCCATCAACGAACGGGCAAAACTGGGTATCGGGATGTCCTACCAGCGGCCGCCGACGGTCAACGGCCTCAAGACGAGGCAGATGGTGCAGATCTGTGCCGGCGAGCGCAACGTGGACGTGGAAGGCATGGCGTCGAGGATGAACTTCACGGATTTCCTGGAGCGCGATATCAATGCGGGGTTTTCGGGCGGGGAGATCAAGCGCTCGGAGCTGGTGCAGCTCATGGCCCAGCAGCCCGACCTGCTTCTCTTCGACGAGCCCGAATCCGGTGTGGACCTCGAGAATATCGCCCTGATCGGGAACACGATCGGCAAGCTGCTGCAGCGCGATTTTCACACCGAGCCCAACAAGTCGCAAGTCCAGCGGAAAAAGGAACGGACGAAGATGGGCCTCATTATCACGCACACGGGATTTATTCTGGATTACGTCACCGCGGACAAGGGGCAGGTGCTCTTCAACGGCGTGTTGTCCTGCTCGAACAACCCGACGGACATTTTCAGCTGCATCAAGGTCATGGGATACGAGGAGTGTGTGAAATGCGCAATCTGACCGATAAAGCACGCGAGGCGAAAGACAAGAAGGCCGCCATCGGACCCGACGTGGACCTGGCGACGTTCACGGCGGAGCCTGTCGCGCATGATTATGTAAAGGACCTGAAGACGCTTCCGGTCCTCGACCGGAACCGTCTGATCCAGGCCGGGATCGACACGAGCGAAAGCGGGCGCTCGGGCACGTACATCCAGATGGACACGGCCGTCGTGCACTCCCACGCGAAGCAGGAAGGCCTCGAAGTGATCCCCATCAAGGAGGCCCTGAAGAAGTACGAGTGGGCCCGGGAGCACTACTGGAAGCTCGTCTCCGTCGATGCCGACAAGTACACGGCCGCCGCGGAGCTCAACCTGCATGACGGCTACGTCATCCGGGCCCTTCCGGGGGCGAAGGCCGTCTGGCCCGTGCAGGCCTGCCTGTACCTGGACAAGGAAAACATCAGCCAGTACGTCCACAACCTGATCATCGCCGAGGAAGGCTCCGAGCTCCACGTCATCACCGGCTGTGCCACGTCCCCGCATCTCAAGCGGGGGCTCCACGTGGGGATCTCGGAGTTTTTCGTCAAGAAGAACGCAAAACTGAGCTTCACCATGATCCACCACTGGGCGGAAGAGGTCATGGTGCGGCCCCGTTCCGTCGGCATCGTCGAAGAGGGGGGGCTCTTCCTGAACAACTACATCTGCATGAAGCCCGTGAAGAGCCTGCAGATGTACCCCACGACGCACCTCGTGGGCAAAGGGGCCGTCGCCCGCTTCTACAGCATCCTCGTGGGGACGCCCGGCTCCCTGATGGACGTGGGCGGCCGGATCCTGCTGAAGGCCGAGGACACGAGGGCCGAGATCATCGCCCGGGCCATCACCAACGGCGGGACGATCATCAACCGCGGAGACCTCGTCGGCGAAGTGACCGGCGTGAAGGCACACCTGGAATGCAAAGGGCTGATCCTCAACGGCGGGATCATCCATGCGATCCCGGAGCTCCAGGGAAAGGCGGACGGCGTCGAGATGTCCCACGAAGCGGCGGTCGGCAAAATCGCCCAGGAGGAGATCATGTACCTCATGTCCAGGGGGCTTTCCGAGGACGAGGCGATCTCCACGATCGTCCGGGGCTTCCTCAGCGTGGACATCCCGGGCCTGCCCCCGAAGCTCCAGGAAGAAATTGACCGGGCCGTAGACATGAGCTCGAAGGATGTGATGTAACAACCGGGGCTCGGGGACAGGGTCTCGGGTATCGGGTTCGAAGAACTGGAATTGCCGGAGAGGGAAAAAGGATCGGGGAGGACAACCCCCGATCTTTTTTTATGACCGCGCAACGGGCGGTTGATTCACGGCGGGCTCTGGGATATGACCGAATCATGATCCAGGGACTTCTCGACGCGGTGCGGGACATCCTCGAAACCCTTTGCACGGTTTCCGGCAAGGGCGTGCAGGCTGTCCGCAAGCCGGACCTGAAATCGCTCGCCCGCTTGCGGATGGCCGGTCCGTCTTCGCAGTCCCACGTGCTGTTTTACCGCGGCGGCGACGACCCCCTCGTCAACCACGTGATCGCCAACGAGTGCGGCCACCTGATCCGTCTCTTCAGAGCTCCGCCCGGGAGGCGCCTTGTCGCCGTGGCCAACGAGCGGACCCGGTCGCTCTACCGCGACGAGATCCGCGAGGACATCCAGCGTCTCTCCCTGATCCACGGGATCGGGGCGCTGGGCAGGTTCCTGCCCCTCTGGTACGAGAGCGTCGTCTTCCAGCTCACGCGGATGCCCCCGGACATCGGGATCGAGCGGTGGATCCACCGCGGGTACCCGGGCCTTCGGGAGATCCAGCGCACGGCTCTCATGGAGCAGCAGGCCCGGGCGGCCGCGGTGCTTTCCCGGGGGATCCGGCGGATGACGCCGCGCAAGGTCTACGACGTCTCGCAGGCCATGAACTACGCCTTTTTCAGGCTCATGGAGCCCCTGGCGGGTGTCGTCCTGACGGCGCCCTACGAAAGGAGCCTCTGTGTCCTCGAGGGCGATGGGCTTGCGGGGCTTGCGGAGCGGAACACGCGGGACGACCACGAGGGCGATGTGGAACTGACCCGGCAGTGGGCCGAGTCCCTGCGGCTTTCGGGGTGGATCGAGTGGCGGCGCCTCGACGAGGTCGAAGCGGGCACGCTTCACTGACGAGAATGCGGCATCCCGGCGTGCGGCGACGGGCGGGCTCCCGCGGCCGTTCTCAACGCAGAGGGTCGGCCGGGGGGACGTCGAGACCGAAGGCCTCGGCGACGGCCGGGTAGGTGACGGCGCCGCGCCACGTGTTGAGCCCCCTGGCAAAGCCCGGGTTTTTCGAGAGTGCCTCCGGGATGCCGTCGGCCGCCAGCCGGGCGATGTAGGGCAGGGTGGCGTTCGACAGGGCGATGGTGCTCGTCCGCGGGACGGCGCCGGGCATGTTCGTCACGCCGTAATGCAGGACGCCCCCGACGACGTAGACCGGGGCGGAGTGCTTCGTCGGGCGGATCGTCTCGATGCAGCCCCCCTGGTCAACGGAGACGTCGATCACAACGCTGCCTTTTGCCATGCGGGTTACCATGCCGCGGGTGACGACGCGCGGCGTGCGGGCACCTTTCACGAGTACGGCCCCGATCAGCACGTCCGACCCCGCCACGGACTCTTCGACGGCGAGCGGGTCGGCGCTCCGCGTGATGAGCCGTTCGTGCAGGACCTCCTCGAGATGGCGAAGCCTCTCGATGTCGCGGTCCAGCACGGTGACCTCGGCGCCCATGCCCAGGGCGATGCGGGCGGCGCTGGCCCCGACGATGCCTCCCCCGACGATCGTCACCCGCGCGGGCTCCACGCCGGCGACCCCGCCGATCAGTTTTCCGGACCCGCCGTTGACCTTCTCCAGGTAGAACGCCCCTTTCTGGACGGCAAGCCGGCCCGCCACCTCGCTCATGGGCTTGAGAAGGGGCAGCTGCCCGTCGGCGAGTTCGACGGTCTCGTAGGCGATCCCCGTGACGCCCCGCTTCATCATCTCGAGGGTCAGTTCCCGGTCGGCCGCCAGGTGCAGGTATGTGAAGAGCGAAAGGTCGGAGCGCAGGTAGGCGTACTCCGACGGAAGCGGCTCCTTGACCTTCACGACGAGGTTTGCGGCCCAGGCCGCGGCGGCATCGGGCACGACGTCCGCACCCGCCGCGCGGTACTCGTCGTCGCCGAACCCGCTGCCTGCGCCGGCCGCTGCCTCCACCAGAACGCGGTGACCGGCCTCGCGAAGCAGACGCACCCCTCCGGGGGTCATGGACACCCGGAACTCCTGATCCTTGATTTCCCTGGGGAC
>JALOPC010000097.1 GCA_025454095.1 Syntrophales bacterium
TCACGAAAGTCAAAGCCCTCTCCGACAGCCTCGTCGAGCACATGCCCGTGGGAATCGTGGCCGTCGATCCGGGGGAGCGCGTCATGGTGTTCAACGACAAAGCGGAAAGGCTGCTCGACCGGCCCGCGGCGGACGTGCTCGGGAGGCCCGCGCAGGGGTTTCTGCCCCCCGCGTGCCTGGAGATGCTGCGGGGCGTGGCGCCGGAGCGGCCCATTGCGGAGAAGGAGTTCGACTGCACGATCCGCGAGGGACGCACGGTCCCGCTCGAGGTGATCGCGGCGGTTCTGAAGGGCGACGACGGGGCGCTGATCGGCCGCATCGCTCTGCTGCGCGATCTCTCGGAGCTTCGGCACCTGCGGAGGGAAGTCGAGCGGAGCCAGCGGCTGGCCGCCGTCGGGAGCCTCGCCGCGGGGGTGGCCCACGAGATCCGCAACCCGCTGAGCTCGCTGAAGGGCTTTGCCACCTATTTCCGCCAGCGGTACGGCGGCGTGCCGGATGACGTGAAAATGGCCGACATCATGATCCAGGAAGTGGACCGCCTCAACCGCGTCATCACGGAGCTGCTCGAGTTCTCGCGCCCCCTGTCCCTGCAAAGAGTGGAGACGGACGCCGCGGCCCTCGTCAGGCAGGTGCTGGACACGATCGAGCGGCAGGCGGGTGAAAAGGGGATCGCGGTGCGGGCGGAGCTGCCGCCCGGTCTCCCCGCCGTCCGCATCGACCCGGACCGCCTGACGCAGGTGCTGCTCAACCTCTTTCTGAATGCCCTGGCCGCCATGGAACGGGGAGGGGTTCTCTCGGTGGGCCTCGCCCTGCAGGAGAACCGCACCCTGCGGATCACGGTCGGCGACTCCGGAACGGGCATCCGCAGGGAAGACCTCGGGCGGGTCTTCGACCCCTACTTCACGACCAAGGCCTCCGGGACAGGCCTCGGCCTTGCGATCGTGCACCGGATCGTGGAGGCCCACGACGGAGAGATCCGCCTGGAAAGCGAGCCGGGGAAGGGGACAACCTTTACGGTTCTCCTGCCGGCCGACGGTGCATGACGTGACGGCAGAACGCTTCGAGACGGGACCATGACCATGACGGGAAAGAACACGATTCTGGTTGTCGACGACGACTTCGCACACCGGACCATGCTCAAGACGCTGGTCGGCGGATGGGGCTACGAGGTCCGCGAGGCCGACGACGGCGCGGCGGCCGTCGAGGCGGTCGCGAAGGAGCCTTTCGACCTGGTCCTGATGGACATCCGGATGGCGCGCGTCTCGGGGATCGAGGCCCTCGAGGAAATCCGCAAATTCAACCCGGCCCTTCCCGTCATCCTCATGACGGCCTATGCCTCCGTGGAAACGGCCGTAGGCGCGCTCAAGAAGGGGGCCTACGACTACCTGACCAAGCCCCTCGATTTCGACGAACTGCGCCTTGCCCTGGATCGGGCCCTGGAGCACAGGCACCTCAAGGAAGAGAACCGGATGCTCCGGGAGCGCCTGGGCGCGCACTTCGACCGGGGAAACCTCATCGGCCGCAGCGCGGCCATGACGAGGCTGCTGGACCTGGTGGCCCAGGTGGCCCCCTCGGAGGCGACGGTGCTCGTCACGGGCGAGTCGGGAACGGGCAAGGAGATGATCGCCGGGGCCATCCACTATAACAGCCCGCGGAAGACGGGGCCGTTTATCCGCATCAACTGCGCCGCCATTACGGAGTCGCTCCTCGAGTCGGAGCTCTTCGGCCACGAGAAGGGCTCCTTCACCGGCGCCGACCGGCGCAAGGAGGGCAAGTTCCGGCAGGCCGACCGGGGGACGATCTTTCTCGACGAGGTGAGCGAGATGTCGCTGGGCATGCAGGTGAAACTCCTGCGGGTCCTGCAGGAGCGGGAATTCACCCGCGTGGGCGGCGAGGAGGTGATCCGCGTCGACGTGCGGGTCATCGCCGCCACGAATCGCGACCTGCTCCGGGCCGTGACGGAAGGCCGATTCCGGGAGGACCTCTTCTACCGGCTCAACGTGGTGACCCTGCGCGTGCCGCCGCTTCGGGAGCGCAGGGAGGACATCCCGCTGCTGGCCCAGCATTTCCTGAAGATCTTCGCGGAGCGAAACCGCAAGGCCCTCCACGGGTTCACGTCCCGGGCCATGGACCGCCTGCTGCGATATCCCTGGCCGGGAAACGTCCGCGAGCTGATGAACACGGTGGAGCGGGGCGTCGTACTGTGCCGGGCCGACATTCTCGACGAGGCGGACGTGGCGCCCGTGCTCGAGACGGAGGCCCCGCAGGCGGCCGCCGTTGCAGCGGCCTCGCCGGGCGCATCCCTGGAAGATGTGGAGAAGGCGGCGATTCTGAAGACCCTCGATGAGGCAAACGGGAACAAGAGCGAAGCGGCCCGCCGCCTGGGCATCACCCGCCGCACGCTGCACCTGAAGCTCAAAAAATACGGCCTGATGGAATGAAGGTTTTGCGGTGAACAACAAAGGGCCCCGTCCGCACACGGACGGGGCCCTTTGTTTACCATTGATTCTGCTTCCTTCCCTATACCCGATACCCGAGACCCTTCTTCAGGCTTTGGATACCCTGCAGGGCAGTCCCTTTAAATTCGGAGTCCCGTACTCTTTCCCGAGCTTTCCGACTGATGTGAGCATGTTGAAGTTGGCCGACTGCCAGTCGTACTGGGTCTCCGGTTTTCCCTCGGGGAACCACCAGCCGTGGGCGGCGCAGAGAACGCGCGGGTCGAGGGCATCGGTGAAATAGGCCTTCTGGGTGATCTTTCCGTAGGGGGTCTCGATGAGAACGTTGTCGCCCTCGGCGATCCCGAACTTCCCGGCCGTTGCCGGGTGGATCTCCAGCCTCGGGTCGGGGTTCATCTTTCGCAGTTTTTCGACCCACCGGTACGAGGAATGCAGGTAGTAGCGGCTCTTGGCGCTCGTCAGGACCAGCGGGTAGGCCGGGTCTTCCGCCTCGGGCAGGCCCTTGTAAACGGGAAGCGCCGAGAGCTTGAACTTCTCCGCCGTGCTGAGGCGCAGCTCCACCTTCTGCGTCGGCGTCGAGAATCCCTTCTCCTCGTACTTCCTGAATCGCTCGGGCCCCTTCAGGTAGCCCTTCTCGCAGAACTGGGCGTAGGTGAGGCCCGCGGGTTTCACCACGTCCTCGGCGAACTCGTTGAAGTCCTCCTTCCAGAGCTCCTTCGGCGTCATGAGCTTGCCCAGTTCGTTCATGATCTTGATGTCGGGCCAGCACTCCTCCGGCGGCTCCACCACCTTGGGCCTTGCCAGGATGTAGCCGTGGCCGATGCCGATGTGGCCGATGTCGTTGAACTCGAACTGCGTGGCCGCCGGCAGCACCACGTCGGCCATGGCGGCCGTGGGGGTCATGAAGATCTCGGCGACGGCGAGGAAGTCGAGCTTCATGAAGGCCTCGTAGGTGAGCTTGCTGTCGGCGTAGGAGAGCATGGGGTTGCAGCACATCATGTAGGCGCCGCGGATCGGGTAGGGCTTGTCCTCGAGGATCGCCTTACGGAAGAAGGCCGGCGCGTTCGTCATGAGCCGCGGGATGATGCCGTGGGCGTTTCCGATCATCTCCTTGCGCTTGTCGGGGATGAGATCGGCCCGCACCAGGGGCGCCAGGCCCAGCATCTTCGGGTCGCGCGGATCCACGTTTCCGCCGGGGACGTCGAGATTGCCCGTGATCGCCATCAGGCAGATGAGGGCCCGTGTCGTTTCAAAAGTCTGCGTATTGTGCTCGATGGGGTTGCCCCACTGGATGGCGGCGGGTTTTGCCGCGGCGTAGGCCCGGGCGGCCTGGCGGATCAGATCGGCCGGCACCCAGGTGATCTCGGAGACCGTCTCGGGGCCGTATGCCTTCACATGCGCGGCAAGCTCGTCGAAGCCGTGAGTCCACTTTTCGACGAACTCCTTGTCATAGAGCCCTTCCTCGATAATGACGTTGAGAAAGCCCAGGGCGAGCGCGGCGTCGGTGCCGGGGCGCAGCTGCAACCAGTGCTTTGCCTTCTTCGCCAGGTCGATCCGCCGCGGGTCGATGACGACGATCTCGGTGCCATCCTTGATCTGCTTCATGAGCATGCTGCAGATCTCGCCCTCCTCGTTGGTGGCGGTGATGTTGCTGCCCCAGAGGACGACGAGCTTGCTCGGGTAGTGCAGGTCCGCCACGGGGTAGAAGCCGCAGGAGTGAACGCCCGTGATCTCGCGGGGCGCGTGGCAGACGTCCTGGGAGGCGATGATGTTGGGCGAGCCGAAGAGGTTGGCCAGCCGGATCTGGATGAAGTGGTCGAGACCCTTTGGCATGCCCACGCCGAAGGCGACGCCCTTGGCGCCGTACTGCTCCTTCACCTTGAGCAGTCCCTCGGAGACGGTCTTCAGGGCCTCTTCCCAGGAGATGCGCGCCCACTTCCCCTCGCCCCGCTTGCCGACACGCTTCAGGGGGTGGCGAAGGCGGTCGGGGTGATTGAGCTTATCCGCCGAGGCGATCCCCTTGATGCAGGTGTAGCCTTTGCTCAGGAATCCCGTCGGGTCCCCCTTGATCTTCACGATCCGGTTGTCCTGAACCCCCACGAGAAGCGTACAGCCCCCGTGATCCATTCGCGCGCAGTGTGTCTTGATCCATCGGATGTCTTCTGCCATGATCCTTCTCTCCCTTCGGTCATCTCCCGCAAACAGCCGTCTGTCGAGGACAGGGGCACCATACACCATTTGCCCGGAGGCTGCAAAACCTTATTTGGAGAAGGTCCCGGGTCGTGGGGGGCGAACCTTGTGCCGGTGCGCGACCCTGCGGCAGGCGTCACCCCGCCTTGTCCTTCCTTCCCGTCACGCAGCTCCGCAGCGCCCGCTGGAAGGCCCGGGCCGCGTGGAGCGCGCAGTGATGGTCGGGCTCGGGCATCCCGCCCAGTTCCTCGATGATGGCGCTCTGGGTGATCCTCAGGCATTCCCGCACGGGGCGGCCCTTCGCAAGCGCCACGGCCGCCGCTACGGATGCGCAGGTGGGCAGGCATCCCGTCGTCTGGAACGTGGCCTCCTCGATGCGTCCGTCCCGTACCCGCAGCCACACCTCCACGACGTCCCCGCAGTCCTCGGCCGTGAACTTCCCGTAGCCGTCGTGCTTCTCCAGCGGCCGGGCGTTGTCGAGGCTCGTCCCGTAGTCGATCAGCTTCTCCGAGTAGTTCTTGCCCGTGACGGCAAAGAGCTTTTTCAGGATCTCGAGGGTGATGTCCCGGTCCTCGCTCATGTCTTTGCAACCTCTCGGTCGGTTTCAAGGGCGCGTCGCGCCCGCCCGTTTCGACTAATCACAAAACGGTTTCCAATGCAACCCCGGGCGGCCAAGCCGCCTGCTCGGAACCGCTTACGTCGCAGCCGGTTCTGTGGTATCATTTTCAAAACAACGCGGAAGGAGGAGCAAGCGATGGCGAAAGAGAGGCTCGTGGTCATCGGTGGGGACGCGGCGGGAATGAGCGCCGCCGCCCAGGCGAAGCGGCTCGACAAAGGGCTGGACGTCATCGCCTTCGAGAAGGGTCCCCACACCTCCTACTCGGCCTGAAGCATCCCCTACTACGTCGGCAAGGTTGTCGACGACGTCAACAAGCTGATCGCCGTCACACCCGAGGAATTCAAGACCGAGTACGGCATCGACGCCCGCATCCTGCACGAGGTCGAGGAGATCGACCCGAAGAACGGGCGGGTTCTGGTGAAGTGCCTCCGGAGCAAGAAAGGGTGGTGGGAGCCCTTTGACCGGCTCCTCATCGCCACGGGTGCCCTGCCGTTCTGCCCGAAGGTCCCGGGCCGGGAGGCCGTGGGGATCTTCGGCCTGCACTCCCTGCAGAGCGGGATCACGGTGCGCAGGGTGCTGGACGAGGAGAACCCGAAGAGAGCCGTCATCATCGGCGGCGGCTACATCGGGCTCGAGATGGCCGAGGCACTCACCCTGCGGGGGCTCGACGTTTCCCTGGTCGACCGGGCGCCGCAGGTCATGAACACGCTGGACCCCGACATGGGGTCCCTCGTCTCCGACGCTCTGGTCCAGGTCGGCGTCAAGCTCTACCGCGAAGAGGCCCTCGAGACTTTCGAGGTGGCCGGCGGCCGCGTGAAGGCCGTGGTGACCGAAAAGCGCACCCTGCCGGCGGACATCGTGATCCTGGGCCTCGGCGTGCGGCCCAACACGGACCTGGCGGCAAGGGCGGGGATTCCCCTCGGGGTACGCGACGCCCTGCGCGTCAACGACCGGATGCAGACGGAGGCCTCCGGCATCTGGGCGGCGGG
>JALOPC010000098.1 GCA_025454095.1 Syntrophales bacterium
GTCTACTTCGTCCCGAAGGGGACCCCGCTCGTCGGGTTCCTCGATCTTGCCGGAATCGCCCGGGAGGCCGCAGGGAACTCCCTTTCGGCCTCGACGACCCTGGAGAAAGCCGCGACGCTCACCACCCGGCAAGGGGAGAATCGGCTCGAGTCCCGCCCGATGGACGCCGCGAAGCGGGTCGCGCTCGGCATCCCCATCGACCTCAACCGCTCCTCGCTCGAGGAGCTCGGCCTCGTCCCGGGTATCGGGAAGGCCACGGCGGAGAGGATTCTCGAGCGGCGCAGTCTCGCCGGGCCGTTCCGGGGCATCGACGAGCTCATGGAAGTCCGGGGGATCAAGGAGAAACGCCTCGAAAAGCTCCGGCCCTACCTCTGCATCGGGTGCTGACGGCCCGTTCCGGTTTCGCAACCGCTCCGCCTCTCCCCCGGGTGCTGCTTTTTTGGCTTCCCGTCCGAGTTTTGCCTTGACTATCCGGGGAGTCTCCCTTATAGTGCCACCGCCTGAAATGCCAGTATGCAAGGCAACTTACGGTCAGCAGCCGCTGCCGTTTCATCCGATACCACGAGGGGGTTTTGACCATGCCGAAACGAAGCGACATCAAGAAGGTCCTGATCATCGGATCGGGCCCGATTGTCATAGGACAGGCCTGCGAGTTCGACTACTCCGGCACCCAGGCCTGCAAGGCCCTGAGAAAGCTGGGTTACGAAATCGTGCTCGTGAACTCGAATCCCGCCACGATCATGACGGACCCGGGCTTGGCCGACGTGACCTACATCGAACCGCTCAATTTCCAGAGCCTCGTCGAGATTATCGAAAACGAGCGGCCCGATGCCGTCCTGCCGAATCTCGGCGGTCAGACGGGCCTCAACCTGACCTCGGAGTTGCACAAGAAGGGGATCCTGCAGAAATACGGCGTGAAGGTCATCGGCGTCCAGGTCGATGCCATCGAGCGCGGCGAGGACCGCATGGCCTTCAAGGAGACGATGAACCGTCTCGGCATCGAGATGCCGGCAAGCGAGATCGCCTACACCGTGGAGGAGGCCGAGGCCGTCGCCGCAAAGCTGGGTTACCCCATCGTGATCCGGCCGGCCTACACGATGGGCGGCACGGGCGGCGGGCACGTCTACAACCCCGAGGAACTTCGCGTGATCGCGGCCCGGGGCCTTGCGGCAAGCCTCGTGGGACAGATCCTGGTCGAGGAGTCCGTCCTGGGCTGGGAGGAGCTGGAGCTCGAGGTGGTGCGCGACGCCAAGAACCAGATGATCACGGTCTGCTTCATCGAGAACGTGGACGCCATGGGGGTCCACACGGGCGATTCCTACTGCACGGCGCCCATGCTCACGATCGGCGAGGAACTGCAGAAGAAACTCCAGAAGTACTCCTACGACATCGTCGAGGCGATCCAGGTCATCGGAGGGACGAACGTGCAGTTCGCCCATGACCCGAAGACGGGCCGCGTCGTCGTCATCGAAATCAACCCCCGCACGTCGCGCTCGTCGGCCCTGGCCTCCAAGGCGACAGGATTCCCCATCGCCCTCATCTCGGCCATGCTGGCCGGCGGCCTGACCCTGGACGAGATCCCGTACTGGAGGGAAGGGACCCTGGAGAAGTACACCCCCTGGGGCGATTACGTGGTCGTGAAATTCGCCCGGTGGGATTTCGAGAAATTCCCCGGCGCCGAAGACAAGCTCGGCACGCAGATGCGCGCCGTGGGCGAAGTGATGAGCATCGGGAAGAACTACAAGGAAGCCTTCCAGAAGTCGATCCGCTCGCTCGAGAAGGGCCGCTACGGCCTGGGCTTCGCGAAGGATTACAACAGCAAATCGCTCGAAGATCTCATGGACCTGCTCATCGAGCCCTCCAGCGAGCGCCAGTTCATCCTGTACGAGGCCCTCCGGAAAGGGGCCACCGTCCAGGATCTCTTCCGCAAGACGCACATCAAGCACTGGTTCATCGAGCAGATGAAGGAACTCGTGGAACTCGAGGAAAAGATACTGAAAACCAAGGGCAGGGAGCTGCCGGACAAACTGCTCGTCCAGGCCAAAAAGGACGGGTTTGCCGACCGCTACCTGGCACAGATCCTCGGAGTTGCGGAGGAGAAGATCCGGCGGAAACGGATGGCCCTGGGAGTGGTCGAGTGCTGGGACGCCGTACCGGTTTCCGGCGTCGAGAACGCGGCCTACTACTACTCCACCTACAATGCGCCGGACAAGGTCACCACGACGTCAAACCGCAAGGTGATGGTCCTGGGCGGCGGACCGAACCGGATCGGGCAGGGGATCGAGTTCGACTACTGCTGCGTGCACGCCGCCTTCGCCCTTCGCGACGAGGGCGTCGAGTCCATCATGGTCAACTGCAATCCCGAGACGGTTTCCACCGACTACGACACCTCGAACAAGCTCTACTTCGAGCCTCTCACGGTGGAAGACGTCCTGGCGATCTACGAGAAGGAGAAGCCCGAGGGCGTCATCGTCCAGTTCGGCGGCCAGACGCCGTTGAATATCGCCGGCGAGCTGGCCAAGGCCGGGGTGAACGTCCTGGGCACGTCGGTCGACACGATCGACCTGGCCGAGGACCGGGACCGCTTCCGCCAGATGATGGAACGGCTCGAGATTCCCATGCCGGCCTCGGGCATGGCCATCAACATCGACGAGGCCCTGGCGATCGCGAAGAAACTGGGCTACCCCCTCATGGTGCGCCCCTCCTACGTCCTGGGCGGCCGCGGCATGGAGGTGGTGCACGACGAGGAGATGCTGAAGCGCTACGTAAAGAACGCCGTGGGCGTCACCCCGGACCGGCCCATCCTGATCGACAAGTTCCTCGACAACGCCATCGAGTGCGAGGCGGACGCGATCTCCGACGGCACGGACACCTTCGTGCCCGCCGTCATGGAGCACATCGAGCTGGCCGGCGTGCATTCGGGCGACTCGGCCTGCGTCATCCCGCCGATCAGCATCCCGGCGCGCCACATCGACACCATCGTGGAGTACACGAGCAAGATCGCGCGCGAGCTGAAGGTCGTGGGCCTCATGAACATGCAGTACGCCATTGCCAACGACGTCGTCTACGTCCTGGAGGCCAACCCCCGCGCCTCTCGCACGGTTCCGCTCGTCTCGAAGGTGTGCAACATCTCCATGGCCCGGATCGCGACGCAGCTCATGATGGGCCGCAAGCTCAGGGATCTCAACCTCAAGCACCGGGCGGTGCCGCACTTCGGGGTCAAGGAGGCCGTGTTCCCCTTCAAGATGTACCCCGAGGTGGACCCGCTGCTGGGTCCCGAGATGCGCTCCACCGGCGAGGTCCTGGGACTCGCGGACTCCTTCGGGCTCGCCTTCTACAAGGCGGAAGAGGCGGCCGACCAGGTCCTCCCCGCGGAGGGGACGGTGCTCATGACCGTCTCGGAGCGTGACAAGCACGCCGCCCTGGAGATCGCCAGGGAGTTCCGCAAGCTGGGCTTCCGGATCAGGGCCACGAAGGGAACGCACCAGTTCCTGACCGACAACGGCATCGAGTCCGAGGCGATCCTCAAGATGCACGAGGGCAGGCCCCACATCGTCGATGCCATCAAGAACAAGGAGATCGACCTCATCATCAACACGCCGAGCGGGAAGCTCAGCAAGCACGACGACTCGTACATCCGCAAGTCGGCGATCCGGTACCGGATCCCCTATATCACGACGATTGCCGCATCGGCGGCCGCCGCCAAGGGGATTGCCGCGTTCCGCAAGGGACACGGCCGCGCCCGCTCGCTGCAGAGCTACCACGGCGACCTGAAGTAAAACGGAGCAAGGCAAAAGGCGAAAGGGAATGACAGAGAAGGATCGGGGATTGCGTCCCCGATCCTTCTCTGTTTCAGTCTCCTATACCCGATACCCTAGTCCCGATACCCCTCTTTATTGGTAGTGTTTCTCGTAGATTTCCCACAAGGTCGACAGCAGCGCCGTGATGATCGGCCCGATGACGAACCCGGAGATCCCGAACACGGCGATCCCGCCCAGCGTGGAGAGAAAGATGAGCAGCGGGTGCATCTGGGTGTCCTTGCCGACCAGCAGCGGGCGCAGCACATTGTCGATGGAACTGATCACCAGGGCACCGACGGCGGCGACGGCCATCCCCTCCACGATGTGCCCGGTGGCCAGCAGGATGACGGCGGCCGGCGCCCAGATGATGGCGCAGCCGATCCCCGGGATCATCGCGGCAAGGATCATGATGACCCCCCAGACAAAAGCGCTCTGGATCCCCACAGCCCAGAAGAGAACGCCCCCCATCGTGCCCTGGATCAGGCCGATGATCAGAGTCCCCTTGAGGGTCGCCCGTGCCGTCGAGGTGAAACGCTCGTAGATCCGGTTGCCGATCTCGTCCTTCAGCTCGAAGATGTAGAGGGAGCTGCGCAGCAGCGTTTCCCCGTCTCGAACGAAAAAAAAGAGGCAGTAGAGCATGACGATGAAGTTCACGATCAGCAGGAGCGTGTTCTGCGTCAATTCCGTGAGGTAGGACACGATGTACTTCGAGATCCCGCCGGCGATCTGGTAGAACTTCTCGGTCAGGGCCACCTCGTCGAGTTCGAGCTTTTGCAGGTAGGGGTTTCCTTTCAGCAGCTCGATGACCTTCTGGGCCTTGAGCTGGATGTCCTCCGTGTTCTTCAGGGCCGAGTACATGTCGATGGCCTGGGCCAGGACCACGCTGGCGACGACGGCGAGCGGCAGCAGGATGACGAAGATCACGATCCCGAGCATGACGGATGCGCTCAGGTTCGGGTGTCCGATCGCCCGGTTGACGCGCCGGTAGAGAGGCCCGAAAATGCCGGCAATCACGGCGGCCCAGAAGATGGGATAGGCAAAGGGCTTCAGCAGGTACAGGAATGCCAGTGTCCCGATCATGAGGATCGCGAAGAAAATATTCTTTCGGACTTTCTGCATTTCCATGGTAAAACCTCGACGCGAACGCCGCATACCATACCAGAACAACGCATCGAGTTGAAATGATTATTTTCCTGCCCGCCGCGGCAGTCCCCGTTTCTGGAGAGGAATTTGCATTCTCATGGCAGACGAGTCGAAACAGCACCCCTTGCCGGTACCGGAACGGAAAAAAGCCTCCTCCTGGACCCTGGAGGAGGCTTGGGAGAATTGCAAGGGGCAGTGCGGCTCGGAGCCCTGGTGCCAGGTGTGCATGAAGGAAAAGGAACGCCTGCACGAGGAAGAGCTAAACCGCAAGAGACAAGCTGACGATAAGGAATAGCAGAGAGTGTCTCGAGGTGCAGGAAACGATGAAAATTCACAGGACAGACAATCTTCACCCCCCCCAACCGGGCGCAGTACGGAGCGCCCCGGAACCCGCCGGGACCCGTTTCCAGGATGTTCTGCGCGATGCCGTATCGGCAGCCCCGGGCCTCACGGTACCGGGGAGCATCGGGAACCTCCCGCCTGCCGGGACGGGCATGGGGCACGTAGCCGTGGGGGGGAGGGAAGAGCTCCTGTCCCGTGCCGACGAACTCATCGGGCTTCTGGAGTCTCTGCAGGGCGGCATCTCGGGACCCGGCCTGCCCGTGAAGGATGCCTGTGCGTCCGTGAGGGCCATCGAAGACGGCGCCGACGCACTTGCGCCTCTCGTCGAGCGACTGCCCGAAGGGGACCCATTCCGCGATTTCATGAACCGCATCGTCATCACGGCCTCCGTCGAGGCCATCAAGTTCCGCCGCGGTGATTACCAGTAACACGATCCGCGGGACCGCGCACAGGCCTCTGCACGCTGCAACCCTCCTGCACTCTGCCGGCAAGTCCGCGCACCTGCCACAGTCCGTGCCTTTTCACTCAACTACGCGAAAGGATAACCCTGTCAGACACGGATATCGCTTGACAGGTCATTGAGATGATGGTAGAAATCCTCGTCTGAATCAAGTGTCGGGGCGTGGCGCAGTCTGGTAGCGTATCTGAATGGGGTTCAGAGGGTCGGAGGTTCAAATCCTCTCGCCCCGACCATGAAAAAAAGCTCCCGCGGCCCGCGGGGACGAAGGGAGTTGAGAAAACGGATGTTCCGGCATCGCGTTTTCATTTTCGTATGCGGGCGGTCAGTCAGCAGCAACGATTGACCGCCCTCTTTATTACGAGGTGTTGACAATCAAAAAGGCAGCGAATAGTTAGGGAAACCGTTTTTCAGGGATGCGAGAGTGGCGGAACTGGAAGACGCACTGGACTTAGGATCCAGCCCGCACTGCGGATAGGGGTTCGACTCCCCTCTCTCGCACCCAGTCCCGTCAAGAAAAAGATATCTTTCGAAATCCCCTGGGAAGAGGTGAAGAGGGAGCTCGATGCCGCCTACCGGACAGTGGGAAAGAAAGCGCGCGTCAAAGGCTTCCGGCCCGGGAAGACACCGCGTCACATTCTGGAAACCTACTTCAGGGAAGATGCCGAAGGGGAGGCGGTCCAGAACCTGGTGAACCGCACCTTCGAAGAAGCCATGCAGGCCAACGGCATCGTGCCCGTTGCCAGGCCCGAAATCGCCCAGGACGGCATTCTGCCCGATCAGAGTTTCACGTACAGCGCAACGGTGGAGGTGGAGCCCGCCGTCGAACCCCAGGGATACACCGGCCTGGATCTGAAACGCGAGGATGCCAGCGTCACGGATCAGGACATGGATGCACGGATCGAGGAACTCCGCAACATGTACAGCAGCCTGCAGGACGTGGAAGGGGACCGCACCGTCCAGAGCGGCGACTTTCTCGTGATCGACTTCGAAGGCAGGCTGGGCGGCACGGCCAGGCAGGAACTGACCGAAGCCGGCTTCCGCATCGAGGTCGGGTCGAAACGCCTCGTGCCCGGGTTCGAAGACGCCCTGGTGGGCATGAAAAAGGGGGAATCGAAGGAGTTCACCGTCAAATTCCCCGACGATTACCACGTCAAGGAGTTCGCATCGCAGGACATCACGTTTCATGTAACCGTACGGGACGTCAAGCTGAAGGTGGTGCCGGCCCTGGACGATCAATTCGTCAAAAATTTCGAGCGGTACGAGAACCTGGAAGCCCTCAAGGCCGATCTGCGCAAGTCCCTCGAACAGGAAAAGGCTGCCCGGGTGAAGGCCAATCTCAGAAAGGCCATCAACGACCGGCTCCTCGAGCTGAACGCATTCGAGGTGCCCGAGGCCTACGTGGAACGCCAGATCTTCAGCATGATGGTCGAGTACCAGCGCCG
>JALOPC010000099.1 GCA_025454095.1 Syntrophales bacterium
GCTGGGCATGCGGGTGACTCTCGTCGATCCGTCAGGCCGGGTGCTCGCGGATTCCGAAGCCGACGCCCGGAGCATGGAGAACCACCAGAACCGTCCGGAAATCGAGCAGGCCAGGGCGCAGGGGCAGGGCAAGGCGACGCGATTCAGCGCGACCCTGCAGGAAAACATGCTTTATGTCGCCCTTCCCGTTAAGGAAAAAAGCGGGGTGAGCGGCTACGTCCGCCTGGCCCACCCGCTGGGGAAGGTGACGGAATCGCTCGATCACCTCTACCAGGCGATCTACTGGACCATGTACATCATCGCCGTTCCCTCGCTGGTGCTTGCCTTTTTCTTTTCGAGAAGAATCGGCGCCAGACTTAACCGTTGAAACGGTGCGCACCGTGGGCTATTCTAAGACCGGCTGCAGGCCGGGATACGGTGCGGCCCGGGACGCATGCAGGCCTTGTCTTCCCATGCTGGACGGAAATTGCCCATGACCCGTAAACTGAAAGAGATCCTCATCCGGCGGATTTTTTTTCTCTTCGCCTGCGTGTCGATCCTGATCCTCGGCCTCATCGTCACGTTTCTGTTTCGCGAAGGGATTCCCATCTTCCGCGTCGTCTCGGTGAAGGAATTCCTCCTGGGCAGCGAATGGTACCCCACCTTCGATCCCCCGGCCTTCGGCATCTGGCCGCTCATCGTGGGTTCCTTCATCGTGACTTCTTTCTCCACGCTGATTGCGGTGCCCCTGGGCGTGCTCTCGGCCGTCTACATCTCGGAGATCGCCCCCCGGCCGGTCAAGGAGATCGCCAAGCCCGTCATCGAACTCCTGGCCGGGCTGCCTTCCGTCGTGCTCGGCTTCTTCGGGATGGTGGTGCTCGCGCCCTGGCTGCAGGACACCTTCGACCTGCCCACGGGCCTCAACATCGTGAACGCCTCCCTGATGCTGGCGCTCATGGCGATCCCGACGATCTCGAGCATCGCCGAGGACGCCCTCTACGCCGTGCCGCGGGAGTTCAAGGAAGCCTCCTACGCGCTGGGCGCGACGAAGTCGGAGACGATCCTCAAGGTCATCGTTCCCTCGGCCCTCTCGGGCATCTCGACGGCCGTCATCCTCGGGATGGCCCGCGCCATCGGGGAGACCATGGTCGTCCTCATGGTGGCGGGCGGGGCGGCGGCGATTCCCGAGAGCCTCTTCGACTCGGTGAGGCCCATGCCGGCCTCGATCGCCGCGGAGATGGGCGAGGCGCCCTTCCGGAGCGATCACTACCACGCCCTGTTCGCGACGGGGATCGTGCTGTTCCTGCTGACACTGGCGTTCAACCTCATTGCCGACTACGTGTCCCACAAGTTCAGGGAAACGGGATCGGGCACCCTGTAATCGAGGAGATCCCATGGCACTGCAAACCTCCATGCGATGGCGCTATTTCAAGGAAGGGGTCTTCTTCGGGCTCGTGCGGCTCTCGGCCTTTCTTCTCACGGCCGCCCTGGGCGGGCTCCTCCTCTATATCTTCGTCAACGGCCTGGGCGTTCTCAGCTGGGATTTTCTGACGCTGCCGCCCACGGACTCCATGACGAAAGGCGGCATCATGCCCGCCATTTTGGGCACCCTGTACCTCACGACGGGCGCGATTCTCGTGGCGCTGCCCCTGGGGATCGTGTCGGCCGTTTACCTGACGGAGTACGCGAAGCAGGGCCCGCTGGTGCGGGTCATCCGGGTCGGGGTGAACTGCCTGGCCGGCGTGCCCTCCATCGTCTTCGGCCTCTTCGGCCTGGGGCTGTTCGTCGTGTTCCTGCAGTTCGGATCCTGCATCCTCTCGGGGGCGCTCACGCTGGGAATCCTGATCCTGCCGACGATCATCGGGGCCTCCGAGGAGGCCCTCAAGGCCGTGCCCCAGACGTTCCGGGAGGCCTCGCTGGCGCTGGGCGTGTCGAAGTGGCAGACGATCGTGCGGATCGTGCTGCCCAATGCGCTGCCGGGGATCCTCACGGGGTCGATCCTGGGCATCGGGCGTGCCGCCGGCGAGACGGCGCCCGTCATGTTCACGGCGGCGGCCTTCTACACGGCGAAGCTTCCCTCGTCGATCTTCGACGAGGTGATGGCCCTGCCGTTTCACATTTACGTCCTCGCCACGGCGGGCACCCACATCGAGGCGACGCGGCCCATCCAGTTCGGGACCATCCTGGTCCTCGTCGGGCTCGTGCTGGGCGTGGACCTGATCGCCATTGTCATCCGCAGCACCATGCGGAAGAGAAAAAGGTGGTAACGGTGGAAGACAATCGTGTAATAAAAACGAAGGATGTGAACTTCTTCTACGGGAAGTTCCGGGCGCTCACGGACATCTCGATGGATTTCGAAAAGCACCGGGTGACCGCCCTCATCGGGCCGTCGGGGTGCGGGAAGTCGACGCTGCTGAGGCTGCTGAATCGGATGAACGACCTCATCGACGGGACGCACGTGGAGGGGGAGGTCCTCTTCGAGGGGAAGAACATCTACGCTCCCGACGTGGACCCCGTCGAGGTCCGCAGGCGCATCGGGATGGTCTTCCAGAAGCCCAACCCCTTCCCGAAATCGATCTTCGACAACATCACCTACGGCCCGAAGCTGGCCGGGCTCGGCGACCGGATCGAACTCGAGGCGCTCGTGGAGCAGAGTCTCCGGCAGGCCGTCCTGTGGGACGAGGTGAAGGACATCCTCGGCCAGTCGGCCATGATGCTCTCCGGCGGGCAGCAGCAGCGGCTCTGCATCGCACGGGCGCTGGCCATGAAGCCCGACGTGCTCCTCATGGACGAGCCCACGTCGGCCCTCGACCCCATCTCGACGGCCAAGATCGAGGAACTGATCCAGGACCTCAAGAAAGACTACACGATCATCATCGTCACCCACAACATGCAGCAGGCGGCCCGCATCTCGGACATGACGGGATTCTTCTACCTCGGGAAGCTCATCGAGTACAGCGCCACGGAGAAGATCTTCACCCGGCCGGACATCAAGCAGACCGAGGATTACATCACGGGACGATTCGGGTAATCGACAAACAGGGGGAAGGCCATGGAAGGAACGCGCAGAACGAGCACCCACTACGAGCGGGAGCTCCAGGACATCAAGCAGAACCTCCTGTACAGCGGGGCGCTGACGGAGAAGGCCATCGAGAACGTGACGGCCTCGCTCCTGGACCGCAGCTCGGATCTGGCCCGGCAGGTCATCGAGGGGGATGCCGAGATCGACCGGCTCGACACGGAGATCGAGGAGCAGTGCATCCGCCTTCTGGCCCTGCGGCAGCCCATCGCCCGGGACCTGCGGTTCATCACGACGGCCATCAAGATCAACGGCCACCTGGAGCGGATCGGCGACATGGCCGTCAACATCGCCGAGCGGGTGCTCGCCCTCAACGAGGTGCCTCAGCTCAAGCCCTACATCGACCTGCCGCGCATGGCCGAGATCGCGCGGTCCATGATCCGGGGAAGCCTCGACGCCTTCGTGCGGGAGGAGTGTGAACTCGCCAACCGGGTCCGCCGGATGGACTCCGAGATCGACACCCTCAACGAGCAGATCTTCCGGGAACTGCTCACGTTCATGCTGGAGGACGCCCGCACGATCCACCGGGCCCTGCTGATCATGCAGGTCTCGAAGAACCTGGAGCGGATCGCCGACCACGCCAAGGGCATCGCCGACATGGTCGTCTACATGGTGACGGGGATCAACGTGCGGCACCAGTGGCCGGGGGAGGATCACGATGACGTCTGCCGGACAAGAAGGGAAGAGGGCTGAATGAAGGGAAAGCTTTTTCTGAAGATCTTCGGCACCTACCTGGTCATCGCCGTCCTGGCGATCGGCATCGTGGGGTTCCTTGCGGGAAACCAGATCCAGGCCAAGCTGGAGCAGCAGATCGAGGACGAACTGATGGCCTATGCCGGCATCGTCGATCTCTACCCGATGAAGGAAATCGAGTCCCGCGCGGAGGAGATTGCCCGGATCGCCCGGGCCCGCGTCACCGTCATGGACCGCGAGGGGAAGGTCCTCGCGGAAACGGACCGGGAAGCGTCCGCCCTGGGCAGCCACCTCGAGCGCCCGGAGATCCAGGAAGTCCGTGTCCGGGGCAGAGGGACGGCCACCCGCTACAGCCAGACGCTGCGCGAGCAGATGATGTATGTGGCCCTTCCCATCCGGAAAGGACAGGAAACCGTCGGGTATATCCGTCTTGCCCGCCCCCTCGACGACGTGCGGAAAACCGAGGAAGCCTTCACGGGGATCCTCATCCGCTCCTTCCTGATCGTGCTCGTCGCGTCCGCCCTCGTGGCGCTGTTCTTCTCCCGGAAACTGACCATGCCGATCCGGGACATGGAGCAGTTCACGGAGCGGCTGCGAAAGGGCGAGCCGCCGGGGACGCTCCTGATCCGCTCCTCCGACGAGATCGGGATCCTGGCCGAGAACATCAACTACATGGTGGCGGAACTGCAGCAGCGCATCGCCGCGCTCCAGGAGGAAAAGGCCAAGGTCGAGGCGGCCTTCTCGAGCGCCATCGACGGGGTCCTGATCCTGAACCGGGACGGCCGGATCGAGGTGCAGAACGACGGCATGCAATCGATTCTCGGCGGCCGGTACGGCGACATCCTGGGCAAGACCCCCCTGGAAGCCTTTCGGAGCCTGGAGCTGCAGAAGGCGCTGGACATGTACAGGGCCGCAGGGCGACCCGTCTCCCAGGAACTGGAATTCGGGGAAGACCCGCAGACCGTCCTGGACGTCAGCGTCACGCCGGTGAGGGGCTGGGCCGAGGGGGAGGAAAAGACGATGCTCGTCTTCCACGACGTGACGCGCCTCAAGAAGCTCGAGCGGATGCGGGTCGATTTCGTGGCCAACGTGACCCACGAGATCAAGACGCCCCTGACGGCCATCCTGGGCTTCGTCGAGACGCTGCAGGAGGGAGCGATCGAGGACCGGGAAACGGCCCGGAAGTTCCTCTCCACGATCACCCGGCACGCCGAACGGCTCAACCGGCTCGTGGAGGATCTGCTGACCATCTCGAACATCGAACTGGGAGAGATGCGCTTCTGCTTCGAAAGCGTCTCCCTGTCCGGGATCGCCCAGAGCGTCATGAACATCATCCAGGTGAAGGCCCGGGAAAAGAACATCGACGTCGCATCGGAAATCCCCGAAAGCCTGCCCCCCATCCGGGCAGACCGGGACCGCCTCAGCCAGGTGCTGATCAACGTCCTGGACAATGCCGTCAAGTTCACGCCCGAGGGCGGCAGCGTGAAACTCACCGCCGACGCGGCGGCGGGAACCGAGGTGGCCGTGCGGGTCACGGACACGGGCATCGGCGTGCCGCGCGACGAGATCGGACGGCTGGGCGAGCGGTTCTACCGCATCGACAAGACCCGCTCGCGTGAACTCGGGGGCACGGGGCTGGGCCTCTCCATCGTCAAGCA
Source organism: Syntrophales bacterium (assembly GCA_025454095.1). Taxonomy (GTDB): domain Bacteria; phylum Desulfobacterota; class Syntrophia; order Syntrophales; family UBA2192; genus UBA2192. Next base: position 5,410 of record JALOPC010000099.1, read on the forward strand.
CCTGATGAGCGCCCATCGGGGACGGATGGAAATCGAAAGCCAGCTCGGCCGGGGTACCGCCGTTTCCCTCTATTTCCCCGTCTGGCGCGAGAAAGCGTGACCGGTCTGTTTACGGGGGCGAGGGATGCCGGATCCGCGTCCGCCTTCGGATGGCGCCACTCTTCCCGGATTGACTCCGTTTCCGCGTCCCGGCCGCCCCGAACCTCCTTGAAGTGACAGCCGGATTGTGCTACAAGGTGCACCGAATCCGAAGGAGGGAACCTGCCATGAAGTTCGTCCCCAAGGACGAGAAGTTCTACGACCTGTTCGAAGAACTCGCCTGCAAAATCGAGGAAGGCGGGAAACTCTTCATCGAGATCCTGAACAACTACCAGTACAGCGAGCCGAAGCTGGCCAAGCTCAAGGAGATCGAGCACGAGGCCGACGAGATCACCCATCAGGCCTACGAGCGCATGCACAAGACCTTTCTCACCCCCCTGGACCGCGAGGACATTTACGCGCTCGTGAACAAGATGGACAGCATCCTCGACATGATCGAAGCCTCGGCGGTGCGGATGTACCTCTACAAGGTGAAGACGCCGGCCGAGGAACTCTTCGTCCTGATGCGGATCCTCACGGAAGCCATCGCCAAGGTGAAGGTGGTTGTGCATGCGCTGCGGGACAAGAAGAACTCCAAGATGATCCTCGAGGCCTGCGTGGAGATCAACACGCTGGAGAACGAAGGGGATTACGTTCTGCGGACGGCCATGGCGCGGCTCTTCGAGCGTGAAAAAGACCCCATCGAGCTGATCAAGTGGAAG
>JALOPC010000368.1 GCA_025454095.1 Syntrophales bacterium
AGCGGCCCAAACTGCAGAACGTGGATCTCATCGACATCGTCTCCATCTCCCCGCGCGACGATTTCTTCACGCCCGTCTCCTGGAAGGTGCGGACGGGGTTGCGCCAGAGGCTCGGCGAGGACGGCGCGGACCGCCTTCTCTACGATCTGGCGTCGGGGACCGGGCTTGCGTGGAAGATCCCGTTCGCGGGCCTCGTCTACGCAATGGTTGAGGCCGAGGGGGATCTCGGAGGGCGATCGGAGGAGCGATGGGCCCTGGGCGCGGGAAGATCGGCAGGCGTGCTCCGTGCTATCGGCGAGCAGTGGAAACTCCACCTTTTCGGCAGGGACGTCTACTACGTCCTCGGGGACTCTCACAACGATCTCGAGCTTTCCCTCCAGGCCCAATTCGCCTGCGGGACGAACGGCAGTCTGAGCGCAGGAGTGACCTGGAGAAAGGTCTACAGTGTCCGCGACACCGAGGCGACCCTGGCCTGGAATCTGTTCTTCCGACAGCCGCCGTTTCGATCCCTCCCCTAACGTCTTCCACCTCTTCGCGGCCGCGCCGGGCCCGTCCTTTTGTGTCCGGTGCGGCCTTGAGCTTCGCCGTACCGATGAACAAGTTCACCGCCATGGTCGGCAACATCGACGAGAGTTTCCTCATCACGAAGTCCTGGAAGGCCGTGCGGAAGCGCATCGCGAACACGTCCTCCCCTTCGTCCGGACAGGGTCGGCAATGAAGAACGCAGCGCAGCGCGGGCACTTCCGGAGCTTCCTGCGGTTGCCCGGCACCTTGAGAAACTCCACGAAGGCGTAGACGAGCACGTTGTGGTAGTACTCGTCGGCCAGTCCCGCCCGCTCGGTGAAATAGCTCTCTTCGAACCTCGTCGGCCAGTCCCGCCCGCTCGGTGAAATAGCTCTCTTCGAACAGGGGCTTTTCGAAGATGGTTCCATCCCCGCCGACGGCCAGCTCCCGCCGGTTGACGATGTTGTAGACCACGAGCAGGTCGAGCAGGGCCTGGTTGCGGGACAGATCCCGAGCCTCCGCGATCTCCGCGAGATTCGCCCGCCAGCGCTCCAGCAGTTCGGCGAGAACTTCCTGCTCGGCCACGATGCGGCTGTGGTAGGCCGCCCACTTCTGCGCCTCATGGGTCTTCTCGGCGGGCATGGCTCGCCGGATCGCAAGGATGCGCCCCCCCAGCGCGACGTACTCCGCCATGCAGGCCAGGAGCCGCTCCTTCACCTCGTCCATTTCCACCGTCAGCGGGGCCCGGTCGTCGAACATCTCCGCCACTTCCCCGAGCCACGCACCCCCTCCCGTCCCGACGGCGATCCGGACGTCGTCCTCCTCGTAGGGGTTCTCGCAGTCCCACTTCGGCTCCAGGGGCTGGATCTTGAACAGAAGCGCCCGGCTGCCGTCGTAGTCATAGGAGGCGAGCGAAATGTTGCAGGGCAGATTGTTGATGACGGACAGCAGCCTGCGCTCCTCGAGGAGGAGGTCCACCAGCTCCCGCTCGCCCTCCGGCAGGGCCTTCGCGAAGCGCTCGAGCGTCGGGTATCGATCGAGGGCCTTTTCGAGGAACCCCGGACCGCAGCCGAAGGCCTTCGCGGCGCCGCGGATGAACGCCGTGCCGGCCTGCTCCGGCGATGCCGCGTTGACGAAATCGACGACGAGCTTCCCGAAATGCAGATCCTGTCCTCTCTTCATGCCGGCCTCCCCACCCCGTTCGGGGTGACCCGAAAATAACCAAAGGCCCGCCCCTTTTCAAGCGCAAAGAGAGATTCCCTGCTTTCTTTTTTCTTGAAAGAAACGGCATTCGTGGATATCAAATATCCGATATGAGTACGATCAAGGCGATCAAGTTCTTCGTCGCAAAGCATTTCCTCATCTCGCCGGCCTACTGCGCCTGCAGGCTGCACGCGGGCACCATCCATGTCATCGCCGATGGCGTCGAGAGAATACGGGATCACATCGCCGGGGGCGGCACGCTGATCTTCGCCTGCTGGCACCAGCGGTTCTTCTCCGGCTTCTGGGTCCCGAGGATATTCGGGATGAACCCCTGCATCATGATCAGCCAGAGCCGCGACGGCGACGTCGTCTCCGACGTGGTGGCCCGGATCGGATGGGTCCCCGTTCGGGGCTCGAGCTCCCGGGGAGGGAAGAAGGCGCTCCAGGAGATGATCGAGGGCGTCAAGCGAACCCGGATGAGCGGCCACATCGTCGACGGCCCGCAGGGCCCCCCACACATCGTCAAGCCGGGCCTCGTCGCCCTGGCGTCACAGACGGGCGCCGCCGTCTGTCCCGGCTACATCTCCTACGAGAACCCATGGGTCTTCAACAGCTGGGACCGGTTCATGATCCCCAAGCCCTTCAGCCGGGTCTTGCTGAAAGCCGGCGACTTCATCTACGTGCCGAAGGATCTCGACGAGAAGAGTTTCGAGGAGACGCGCCTCGCCATCGAGCGCACGATGATCGAGGGCTACGCGGAAGCGGACGCGTCGTGGAAGCATCGCTGAGCCGCTTCCGGAGCCTGCAGAGTAACGCAGACAGCCTGCAGCCTGTATTCGAGAACTCACAGTCTCGAGAAGAACAAATCCCCCTTTCCTCCCCCTTTGTAAAAGGGGGAAAGAGGGAAATTTTCTTCTCAATCGAAGATTGCCACGCCTCGCGAGGCTCGGCTCGCAATGACTACTTCTTCATGTCTTCATTCAGACACTTCTGCCACTTCTTCCTCTTTTTCACTTCTTTCACAGCCGCTCCGCGGCTACACAAGGGTGGTGCGGTAGAACTTCACCAG
>JALOPC010000100.1 GCA_025454095.1 Syntrophales bacterium
TCCGACACGGAGGTGCTCGTGGGGGCGCTGGCCAAGAGCGCGGCCCACGCCATCGGCAGCCAGGTGGGACGGCAGATCATCCGCGGTGTCCTGGGCTCGCTGTTCGGCAAGAAATGACGGGCGCCGCAACCGGCACCCGCAGCGCGGCAAAGGCAGGGAGTGTTCCCTGCCTTTTTTTGTCTTGCCATGCCGGCCGGTGTGTCAACGGCCGCCCGCCTGCAGCGTTAAAGCCCATACAGGAAGTGACACCATTTCGAGGAGGGGAAAACCATGAAAACCCGGGCCAAGGTGTTTCTGCCGGTCGTGCTGGCGGCTGTGCTGGCTCTGTCGGGTGCGGCGCACGCCCAGCCCTACCGGTCTGCAAGCCCGTTTTATGTAGGAATCTTCGGCGCGGCCGACCTGGCCCTGGACGAAAGCGGGATGGTCGGGATGAAGTTCGGCTACATCCTGCCCCAGGCAAGGGCCCTGGCCATCGAGCTGGAGTGGAACTACATGTTCGAGCAGGACATCCCGCCACAGGTTATCGGCGGGGTGAGGGAATCGGGCGACGTGGCCCTGAGCAATGTCCTCGTCAACCTGATCCTGCGCTACCCCGAGGGGAAGATCCATCCCTACATCGGGGCGGGCATCGGGGCCTCGTCGATGAACATCCGCAACACGGAATCCGTAGGCGGCACCGTGTATGTGGCCGAGGAGACGGAAACGGGCTTTGCCTGGCAATTTCTGGCGGGCGTCAACGTCGAGCTGGCGCCTAACCTCTCCGCCGACCTGGCATACCGTTACTTCGGCACCAACCCGGATTTCACCGTGATCGACGTGGATTACCGGGCGCACGCGGTGACGTTCGGCCTGAATTTTCATTTTTAGGGAATTCGAAAAGAAAATCCCCTTTCGTCCCCTTTTGCCGCCCCGATCCGCTTCGCGGGGCGGCCCGGTAAGGAACGAACCGGGCATGGTTGCGCTCCCTGACAGGATGCGCCCCCGGTGTCAAAAGGGGGACAGAGGGGGGGGTTATTACCATATCTTCTTATGCCGGCGTCAGGATCTGGATCGAGACGCTCTTCATCACATCCTTTACCCGCTCGCGGTACTCCAGAAAGTGGGGCTGGTTGAAGTGGGCTTTGAGAGCCTCGGGGCTCTCCCATTTTTCGATGAGGGTCACCACGTTCTCGCGCGGGGGGACCTGGATGGGAATGCCCATCGGTACATCAGCGTTCGGTCCGTATTCGAGGCAACCTTTCTCCTTGTGAACCATGGGCATGACCCGCTTCATTTCCGCCAGGTACTTTTCTTTTCCGCCCGGGTTCAACTCGACCGTCGCGATCACGTAAATCATCTCTTATCCTCCTGAGGTTGTTTTTCCATTCATTCCGCGCGGCTGCCTTCGCGTCGTCAGCCTTATCCGCTCCTCGATCCGGCTTCCCGTTCTTGTTTCCGCGGGTCAGCAACCCTGCGTTTCCGGAGCCGCTCATGGTACATCAGGTCGGTGAGGGACTCAAGGGGTTGCGCGGAGGTATCCGTTGCAAAGGGCAAAAAAATAGTGTAGAAGGGGAGAAAATACTGACCGGCGGTCAGTTTGGGTGCGCGGTTTTTCGGTATAAACAATAATAATTCAATTAGTTGCGTAATTATGGAGGGGGGAATTTATGCTGTTCAATCCGAAGAAATACGCGAGCGATTATCCCTGTGAAAAGTCGAAAGAGATCATGCGCAAGACGATCGATTTCTTCGAGCGCAAGGGAAAGCAACGGATCAAGTTCGACGACCAGTGGTGTGTCTGGTATGACGACTTCATCCAGTTCCTGAAGGACAACAAGATCTTCGCAACCCTGCTGACGCCTTCGAAGTACGGCGACGCCGACTGCCGCTGGGACACGTGGCGCAACTGCGAGTTCAACGAGATCCTCGCCTTCTACAGCCTGTCGTACTGGTATGCCTGGCAGGTCTCGATCCTGGGTCTCGGCCCCGTCTGGATGAGCAAGAACGAGGAGGTGAAGAAAAAGACCGCCCAGCACCTGCAGTACGGCCGGATCTTCGGTTTCGGCCTCTCCGAGCGCGAGCACGGCGCCGACATCTATTCCACCGACATGCTGCTCAAGCCGCAGGCCGACGGCACCTACCTGGCCGAGGGCGACAAGTACTACATCGGCAACGCCAACCAGGCCGTCGTCGTCTCGACCTTCGGCAAGATCGCGGGCACGGGCGAGTACGTCTTTTTCCCCGTCGACTCTCACCACGAGAAGTTCGAGCTGGTCCGCAACGTCGTGGCGAGCCAGATGTACGTGGCCCAGTACAATCTGCACGATTACCCCATCCAGGAAAGCGAAATCCTCGAGCGCGGCCAGGAAGCCTGGGACGCCTCGCTCAACACGGTCAACGTGGGCAAATTCAACCTGGGCTGGGCCACCATCGGGATCTGCACGCACTCCTTCTACGAGGCCATCAACCACGCCTCGCACCGCATCCTCTTCGGCAAGCCCGTCACCGAGTTCTCGCAGGTCAAGCAGCTCTTCGTCGATTCCTACGCGCGCCTGGTGGCCATGCGGCTCTTCGCCCTGCGCGCCGTCGACTACTTCCGCTCCGCCTCGGCCGAGGACCGGCGCTACCTGCTCTACAACCCCATGGTGAAGATGAAGGTCACCATGCAGGGCGAGGAGGTCATCAACCTGCTCTGGGACGTCATCGCCGCCAAGGGCTTCGAGAAAGATACGTACTTCGAGATGGCCACGCGCCACATCCGCGCGCTGCCCAAGCTCGAGGGGACGGCCCACGTGAACATGGCCCTCATCATCAAGTTCATGGCCAACTACTTCTTCAACCCCGGCAAGTTCCCCGAGATCCCGCGGCGCAACGACGTCGCCGACGACACGTTCTTCTGGGAGCAGGGGGCCACGAAGGGCCTGAGCAAGATCCAGTTCCACGATTACAAGCCGGCCTACGACGCCTACGACCTGCCGAACCTGACCCTGTTCAAGGAACAGATCAAGACCCTGAAGGCGTTCCTCGCCACGGCAACCCCCACGCCGGAGCAGCAGAAGGACATCGACTTCCTGCTCATCCTGGGCGAGCTCTTCACCTGCGTCGTCTACGGCCAGCTCATCCTGGAGAATGCGAAGATCACCAACGTGGACAAGGATCTCCTCGATCAGATCTTCGACTTCATGGTGCGCGACTTCTCGAAGTACGCCCTGCAGATCTACCACAAGCCCTCGAGCACGGAGAAGCAGATGGAGCTCTGCATGAAGATGATCCGCAAGCCCGCCGTCGACGAGGCGCGCTACCAGCGGGTGCTGAACAACCATGTCTACGCGCTCAAGGACACCTACGAAATGAATCCCTGAGGGGCCGGCGCGCAACCGTCTCGCACGAAAGGCCGCGGGGGCTCCCCGCGGCCTTTCCATACTCTCCGGCACCGCCCCTCGCGGTCCCTCTGCCATTGACACGCCCCGCCTCGTCTCCTATAGTAAGACCAGCAAGAGCGTTCGTGCCGATCCACCCGGGGGTTCCGTGAGGACGGTCATGGACCGATCCTCCCGAAACGGGCGGGCTTTCCCGTCGCCCGGCGCGCTCCGGGGGAAGAGGCCCGTGACGATGACCGTTTGAGCCTGCGCAAGGGAGGGAGCAACATGCCGGTATACATGATGTTCGGGAAGTACAACGCGGACGCCCTGAAAGGCGTCTCCCCGGAGCGAACCCGCAAGGCCGTCGAAATCATCGGGCAGAACGGCGGCAAGGTCATCTCCATGTACGCCGTGCTGGGTGAGCACGACCTGGTCTTTACCCTGCATTTCCCCACCACGGAGAAGGCCCTGGCCGCGTCCGTCGCGCTCAACATGCTGACGGGGATCTCCTTCACCACGTCGCCCGTGGTCGACGTGGAGCAGTTCGATCGCATGATCTCCGACATCAAGAACCTGTAACAGGACGGGAACAGGCCCGGATGGACCGGTCTGCCGGTCGTGCCGTTTCCTTTTCGTTTTCAGGGCCCGGCCGGTGCGGCAGGAGTGACATGCCCGGCGTCGATCCCCGCGGCGTCCGTCGCCCCGCCGAAGGGGAGCGTCCCGCGGGATTTCCGGCACAGCACGCTCGAGAACCGGGAAGAGAAAGGAGGAACCCGATGTTGAACAGATCCGCACTCGTTGTCTTGTTGCTGCTGCTTTCCGCGGGGCTTCTGATGGCCGCGGAGGGCGGGAAAGAGGGGACCCGGGATGCCGGCGGGCAGCCCTGGGTCGTCGACATCGAAAAGCTGACCGTCAAGAACGGGAATTTCCGGACGACCCACTGGACGGGGAAGAATCTGCAGATGACGGTCATGTCCATCAAGCCCAGGGGGGAAATCGGGCTCGAGAAGCACGATGCGGGTGATCAGTTCATCCGTGTCGAGCAGGGCAAGGCCCGCGTCGTGATGGGCCCGACCAGGGACACCATGACGTTCGACAAGCGAGTGTCCGACGACTGGGCGATCTTCATCCCGGCCGGTCTCTGGCACAACATCATCAATGTGGGGGACAAGCCGCTGAAGGTGTACGTGATCTACGCCCCGCCGGAGCATCCTGCAGGGACGGTACACAGGACGTTCGAGGAAGCGGAAGCTGCCCATGGTCATTGACGGGCTGCGATGCGGCGCGGTTCGAAAACCGCGGGCGTGACGGCCTGCTCCGGGAACGCATGACCGGCGTCCATCCCCGTACGACCTACCTCATCGAGTGCAGCCCCACGAGGTTTCCCTCGGGGTCCTGGAAGAGGGCGAAGTGGCCGTACTCGTCGGTGATCTTTGTCTTGGGGACGACGATCCTGCCGCCCGCGGGCTCGATGCGCTCGAGGGACTCGGCGAGGTCTTCGCCGGCGTTGAGGTAGACCACCGTGCCGCGCTCGCAGGGTTCGTAGCCCTCGCCCCGGATCAGCGCGCCGCTGTTGCCGTGCCCCGCCATGGGGAAGAAGGCCATCAGGACCCCGCCCAGATCCTGCACGGGCAGGTCGTAGCCCAGGACGTTGCTGTAGAAGAGCCGGGCACGCTCCATGTCCCTCACGGGGATCTCGAACCACACGGCGATGTTTCTCATGCCTTTCACCTCCCGCGTCGGGCTGGATTCCGTCGTTTCATGCCACAAGACCGGGGAACGCCTCGAGGATTTTGCGAACCGAGGCCACCGAGAGGCTGTTGCCCACGAGGTGCCACTTCTTCCGCAGGGTCATCCGGTCGGGAAACCGGAACCCCTCCGGGAAGTGAAGCAGGCGGGCGATCTCCTCCGGCGCAAAGCGCCGCACGCCCCCGGCGCATTGCAGGTAGGAACCCGCGTGCATGAGCGCGCGGCCGTACCCCGAGGTGAAGCATGTCGTGTAGGCCTGCGGGTCCTTCGGGTCGAGGATGCGGAACCCCTTTCCGAATCGCGCCACCACGTCGCCGGCCAGGCGCAGATCCTCGCCGGCGCCGTTTCCGTCCAGGTAGGCTCCCAGCGGTCTCAGCGGCGCGTCCACGACGAGGGTCGGCGGCTCCAGGCGCCCGCGGGACGCCGTGCAGTAGTACCGCGGGCGGCGCATGGGCACGCCCAGTTCCGTCGGGCAGAGCGTGCACTCCTGAACGTGGAAGCCCCGCCCCGTGAGGAGTTTGACCAGCCTCGCCCTCATTTCCGAGCGGGCGAATCCTTCCACGTTCTCCAGAGCGAGGTGCCGGGGCAGTTCGTCTTCACCCATTCGGTCCAGGACGTCGAGAATCCGGCGAAAGCTCAGCGCCCGGGGGTCCTCCGCGTCGCGCCCGGCCCCTCGCACCGTGTAGGGCTGGCACGGCGGCGAGAGCCACCAGAAATCGGCTTCGACGGACCGCAGCTCCTCCCGGGTCACGTTTTCCAGGTTCAGCTGCCAGGCGTCATGGCCGGGAAAATTGAGGCGGTAGACCTCGAGGGCCGCCGGGCTCTGGTCGACCGCCCCCGCGATGCGGATGTTCGTCCCCGCCGCAGCGGCCGAAAACCCGCCGATCCCGCAGAAAAGCTCAAGGGCGCGAATTGCCATAACCCACCCTGCGTTCCCCCCGGAATGAATGGGGACACCATAGCAGCCGATCGACGACAAGGCAAGAAAGACGTCTCGGGCGGCCTTCCGCATCCGCCTTTCCCCGAGGCCGCGTAAGGGATTGCCCGCGCGCGGATCGGGGACCGGAGGATTGCGGTCTGAGCAGAACCGGTTATAGTGATTTTCATAAGATCGTCCCATCCCTGCACCGGAGGTGAAAGCGATGCAGAACATCGAGTTCAGCGTGAAGGACATGGACTGCAAATCCTGCGTGAACATCATCATGAAGAAACTCAAATCCTTCGAGGGTGTCAAGAACGTCAAGGTCGACCCAGTGACCAAGAAGGTCGTTGTTCAATGGGATAATCCCAAGGTCTGCGACAGCGACCTGACCTGCGCCATCGAGGACCTGGGGTACAAGGGATTCCTGGATGTCCAGGTTGAATACGACCGCAACGAGGCCCGGCTCGGGGCGATTCAGTCGAGGAGCTGCCGCGAGAAATCAGCGGAGGTCGCTTTTCCGGTAACTCTTCCGGATGCGCGGGTGGGGGCCGGGGAGCTGGAAGATACTCACGGTCAGCTCGTCGGGGTCGATCTCGAGCAGGGCGAAGGTCAGGGGGCAGCCCCGGCTCTCGTCGCTGCTCATGTGACCGGGG
>JALOPC010000369.1 GCA_025454095.1 Syntrophales bacterium
TTCTTCCCTTCAGGGCCGGGGCACAGGCGGAATTCCTCGCAGCGGCCATCGAACGGCTCGGCATCAACTGTTTGACAGGAATCGTGCAAAACCCGGGAAACCCCCTGGACGGCAGTCACCACTTCGCCACGGCGTTCATGCCGGCTGCCGCACTGAATCTGGGGGCGGTCCTCGGCCTTTTCGGCGAGCTGAATATCGTCACGGCCCGCGTCAACGCGCTTGCAACCCCTTCCTGAACCGATGCGGGCACAGTCCATGCACAAGATGGGGGCATTGAGAAACCCTTCCACCGGGAGGCCGGAATGAAAGACTACGAGGTCATCATCGTCGGCGGAGGCCCCGCGGGGATATTCGCGGCGCTGACGCTGGCCGAGGGGGGCGCAACGGACGTTCTGCTTCTCGAGCAGGGGAAAGGCATCGGGAAGCGCATCCGCCATTGCGCCGGCGACATGCTCTGCGGCTGGGGCGGCGCCGGGGCATACAGCGACGGCAAGCTGACCCTCTCCACGGAAGTGGGCGGACACCTCGGGGATTTTCTCGACGACAGGGCCCTTTTCGATCTCCTGGCCGAGGCTGACCGCGTCTACGTGGAACACGGGGCCCCGGACCGGCTTTTCGGCGATCTCACCCCCGAGGTGGAGGAGCTGGGCGAAAAGGCGAGGCTTGCGGGCCTCGAGTTCATCCCCTCCCGGATCCGCCACATCGGCACCGAGAACTGCGTCAATGTGCTTGGCCGCATGTATGAATCCCTCTCGGGAAAAATCGAGATCTGCACGGATTGCCACGTGGAATCGTTGCTGGCCCAGGAAGGCCGGATCGTAGGCGTAAAGCTCGCCGACGGGGAGATCCGCTATGGCCGCCACGTCATCGTGGCACCGGGCCGTTCGGGGGCCGGATGGATGAAAGGGGAGGCCAAATCGCTGGGGATTCGAACCATGGCGAGCGCCGTCGACATCGGCGTCCGTGTCGAGCTTCCCGCCACGGTCCTCAAGCCGCTCACCGACGTGAGCTACGAGTCCAAGCTCGTCTACTACTCGAAGAGCTTCGATGACCGGGTACGCACCTTCTGCATGAACCCCTACGGGGAAGTGGTGGCCGAGAGCAACGAGGGACTCGTCACGGTCAACGGCCACAGCTACGCCTCGAAGAAGTCCGACAACACCAACTTCGCCATCCTGGTGAGCAGCTCCTTCACGGAGCCCTTCGACGACCCCATCGCCTACGGACGCTACATCGCGCAGCTCGCCAATCTTCTGGGCCAGGGGGTGATCGTCCAGCGGCTGGGCGATTTGCTCCAGGGGCGCCGGTCCACGAAGGAGCGCATCGCAAAGTGCCTCACGCGGCCGACCCTGGGAGACGCGACCCCGGGGGATCTCAGCTTCGTATTCCCCTACCGCCATCTCAAGAACATCATCGAGATGCTCCAGGCCATGGACAGCCTCGCACCGGGCGTCAGCTCCCGCCACACGCTTCTCTACGGCGTGGAGGTCAAGTTCTATTCGAACCGCATCGAGGTCTCGAAGGAACTCGAGACGACGGTCGCGAACCTCTTCGCCGTCGGCGACGGCGCGGGGATCACCCGCGGCCTTCTGCAGGCCTCGGCAAGCGGCATCCTGGCTGCGCGGGCGGTCGCCGATCGCCTCGGTCACAGTCAATAGCGCCGCGCTGGCTCCTAAGAAACGGCGCGAATCAATTGAAGAAAATCCTCTCGATCCCCCTTTGCAAAGGGGGAAGATCTCAAAACACCCTCCTTGGCCGCCTTGCTCCGCTTCGCGGGGCGGCCCGGTAAGGAAAGAACCGGACATGGTTGCGCACCCTGACGGGATGCGCCCCCGGTGGAAAAGGAGGGTTGGGGAGGATTTGACAGAGCCTGTTTCTTCCTTTGTGGCTCACAATGTTCGGGAACAATGAACCGGAAAGAGGTGTGCCGATGAGATGACTGGGAATGCTGCTCGCCGTTGCGTCTATGGATGGTTTTCCTGGCCCTTCGGGCGGGCGATGTCAGCGGGGCCCTGCTCTTTTTCGGCTTCGCGATGCTGCTCGGGCCGATCGCGTTCGCCCTGATTCGGCAGTGGAACAGGGGCTGCGCAGCCGATGCCGAAGGGCAAAATGCCCCGCCGGCCGCCCCGGTACGGTTCGTCCCGCACCGGTTCCTGATGGCAGCCCTGATCGTCACCGCGGTGGCAATCGCGGCGGCCATCGTGCTGCCGCTCGTCTTGCGCTAGGCCTGTTCGGCCGCGCCTACAACCGCCCGTTGAGGATCATCGTGATCCGCAGGTCGCTGTCGATCCCGTCGAAAAGATCCCGGATTTCCCAGCTGCCGCTGAAATTGAGCTTTTTCTCTTTCTTTTCAAGCGTTTCTTCGGTATGCTTCCCGTCGATTGCTGCAAGCGTCATGGGGTTCCTTTCCGCCGCCGGCATGGCGGCCCATCCCCTGGCAGCCGAGGAGGGAGGAAGATGAAAAAAATCGGTTTCGCGCTGGGGTTGATCGTGTCATGCCTGTTCGTGTTTTCCGTGGCTTACGCGGCCGGCCCTGACGTCATCGTCGGCAAGTGGCTCAATGGCAAGCAAACGGCTCACGTGGAGATTTACAAGTCCGGCGGCAAGTACCACGGGAAAATCGTGTGGCTGAAAGAACCCGTCTACCCTGCCGACGACAAGAAAGGAATGGCGGGCAAGCAGAAGGTCGATCGGGAAAACCCGGACGCATCGAAACGCAGCCAGCCCATCCTGGGCCTCGGCATTCTGCGCGACTTCACCTTCGTGAAGGACGGCCTCTGGGAGAACGGAATGATCTATGACCCGGAAAACGGGAAGGACTACAAGTGCAAGATGACCCTGGAGTCGCCCGACATCCTCAACGTCCGCGGCTACATCGGCATCTCGCTCATCGGCCGGACGGACACGTGGACCCGAATTAAATAATAGGCGAACAGGCTCAAGCAACAAGCCACGAGACAAGAAAAATCCCCCTTCGTCAGGCAGGGGGATTTTTTATTTCCTGGACCCTGTGCCCTGGACCCCGCTAGTCGGAAACGACCTCGGGCCGCATGGAAATCACCGCGCTCCGGCCTTCCTTCGGTTCCGCGCTGTACTGCTTGTACAGGGCCAGGACGCGCTTGACGTAGCCCTTGGTCTCCGCATAGGGCGGAACGCCGCCGTACTTGGCAACGGCCTTCTCGCCCGCGTTGTAGGCCGCAAGCGCCAGGGGCAGGTGGCCGTTGTACACGTTCATGAGATAGCGCAGGTACTTGACGCCACCTTCGATGTTGGACTCGGGCTCGAAACTGTCCTTGACCTGCAGGGTGGAGGCTGTTCTGGGCATGAGCTGCATGAGGCCCTGGGCGCCCTTGGGCGAGACGGCCTTGTGATTGAAGTTGGATTCGGCCTTGATGACGGCCTTGACCAGGGAGTAGTCGACCTTGTACTTGTCTGAGGCCTTCTGAATCAGGGGCCCGTACTGGGTCATGTCGATGCCGGCCTTGATGATGACCCGCCGCTCTTTGATCCAGAGCTTGTAGTCGGGGCTGGTGGGCAGGTTGGTGATGTGCATGACCCCGTTCTCGTCGGTGTAGCGGTAGATGTCGGCAAGGGCCGGCGTAGCCGGGGAAAAGATGCCCAGCGTCAAACCGCCCAGCACCGCGGCAAGGAGAACGGGTTTCATCAAGGGACTCATCGCGGGCACCAACGGGTGAAAGAGTTCATATCCGTTCGATT
>JALOPC010000370.1 GCA_025454095.1 Syntrophales bacterium
TGCCCCGTGGCACGCATCGTGCCTTTCCACAGGTTCGACGCAAGACTACAGAAGGAGCCGCCCATGATCCGACAAGCCGTTTGCTCGCTCGCCCTGCTGGCGATCATCTTTGCCGTCACGTTCAACCTGGAGGTCAAGGAAATGGGGTTTGCCTCCAATTTCTTCGCCCTGCTCGTCGTCCTGGGGGGCACCCTCGCGGCCACGCTGATCGCCTACCCCCTGGCGAAGCTCGCCTGGACGGCCCGGCTGCTGCAAAAGTCCTTTACCGTTCGCGAGGAGATGAACACCACGATCGAGGGCATCGTCCGCCTGGCGCACATCTACCGCAGCCGGGGCATCCGCCCCCTGGAGCAGGAGGCCGCAAGCCTCCCGCCGGGCCTCCTGAAGACGGGCGTCGAGCTGATCGCCTACCACACCTCGCGGGACAAGGTCGAGCAGATCCTGCTCAAGGAGGCCCTCTGCACGCACAACCAGTGCGAGACCGCCCACAAGATGCTCTACAACATGGCCCGCCTGGCCCCCGCCCTGGGCCTGGCCGGCACGATCATCAGCCTCATCCGCATTTTCGGGAACATCAGCGACCCCCAGAACCTGATCGGCTGCATGGCCGTGGCGCTGCTGAGCACGTTCTACGGCGTCGTGCTCGCCAACATCTGTTTCGTGCCCCTGTCCAACAAGCTCCGGGAGTACATGGACCTCAACGAGCTGCAGATGGACATCGTCCAGGAGGGGATTCTCGACCTCTACGACCAGGAGCACCCGCGCGCGATCCGCTATAAGCTCGAGACGCTCTCGGCGACCCTGGGCATCCCCGGCCGGGCGCCCCGGAGGGCCGGCCTGGTGCTCGTGCCCACCCCCGGGCAGGCAAAGTGAGAAAACCCGAGGAGCCGCTCATGTCCCACGCAGCCCCCCTCCGCACCGCAGGCGACGAGGCCCCCGAACGGCTGCCGCTGAAGAAGGCGGCCGGCTCGCTGCGCTTCCGCAAGAAGCAGCCCCCGGCCGATGCGGGCAACGAGATCTGGCTTCTGACCCTGACGGACGTCTTCATGCTGCTCATGGTCTGCTTCGTGCTGCTCTTCGGGCTGAGCCTCCAGAAACAGAAAGAGACGCCGGCGGCCCCGCCCGCCCCCGTCGCCGCCCCCGCGCAGCAGGCGCCGCAGGACACCGACGCCCTGGAGAAGGAACTGCTTGCCGCGGTGGGCCGGGACGTGACCGTGGAGAAACGCGCCACGCACATCGTCCTGACCTTCCCCGAGAGCATCCTCTTCGACTCCGGGCAGGCCGAGGTGAAGGGCGACGTCGGGCCCGTGCTGGAAAAGGTGGCCGCCGTCATCCTGAGCCGCCCCGCCCTGACGGTGGCGATTCACGGCCACACGGACGACCGCCCCATCCACAGCCGGCGCTACGCCTCCAACTGGGAACTCTCCGTCGACCGGGCCACCCGGGTCGCCCGGGCCCTCGTCGGCATGGGCATCGAGCCCACGCAGCTCTCCATCCGGGGCTTCGGGCAGGACCGCCCCCTCCATGCCAACGACGGCGACGAGAGCCGGATGAAGAACCGCCGCGTGGAGATCCAGTTCTCCCTGAGCCCCTCCAACGCCTGACAGGCGGGGACCCCGGCAGGGCCGGACCCGCGCGTCGTCCGACGTCAAGCCCCGCTCATCCTTTCCCCGATCGCCTCGTAAGGCATTCGCCCGGCCCCTATCAGGCGTTGAGCGATTGTGAATATCCGGCCGAGCGTCGATAGTGAACGCAGGCAGGGATTTCAGCATGGAAGGAGGTGACGACATGGAACGAGCGAAGACGGGGGATCTTTACCTGTGTGACGAGTGCGGCATGGCCGTCACGATCGAAGAGGCGTGCACCTGCGACGCCTGCGGGCTTGTCTGCTGCGACGTCCCGATGGTGAAGAAGGCGGGCGCGGCAGGAAAGGCGAAGAAAAAGGCCGCACCGGCCACAAAGGCCGCCCGGAGATAGAGGGACATCCCGGAGGTCCCGGGCCGGCATATCCGAATTGACCGCGGAAATATCGACCCTGCAAATCCCCCTCTTTTCCCCCTGTTGCAAAAGGGGGATCGGAGGGGGATTTCTTCAGTGCGATTCGCGAATCGCGCGCGGGGCACGCGTCCGTTTCGATTCCCATCGACGCCGCTTCACCGCATGCGCGGCTGCACCGTCATCAATTGGGCAGCGGGTCGAGCGTGTACATCGGCACCTGCTTGGTGACGAACCGGCGCATCTTGTGCTGCCCCTTGAACTCGAGGTCCACCGTGTACTGGCCGCCCGTCGCCGTGAACCCGGTGTCTTGCAGCGTGATCACCTGGTTGCCGGGGCCGAGATTGAAATTGGTCCTGTTGCCCACCACCCGGGAGCCCTGGGTGACGAAGACGTTGACGGGCTTGAGCACGAGGCCCGGGTTCGCGTTGCTGATCATGACCTGGAAGTCGATCGGCTGGCCGACGCTGAAGCGCTGGGGGTTGGCCTCCATGTTCGCAATGTTGACCTTGCTCATGGCTTCCGCCAGGGAAACACCGCGGACCGTCCGGGTCTGGGTCGCCGTCTTGCCCGCCGCGTTTCGCACGGTCAGCGTGAAGGTCTTTTCACCGGCCCAGGGGAACGGTTTCGGGGGGCCGCTGAAGTGCTCGGCCCCGCTGCCGGCCCACGTGGCGCCGTCCACAGTGAGAACCGCCGAGGTGACGGGGCTTCCGCCGGGGCCGCGGACGACGTGCCAGGTGGCGGAGATGGGATCCCCCTGCACGACCAGCGCCGGGATGACGTTGAAGGACTGGATGATCGGGTTATCGACCACGGGCTGGGTCTTGGGGATCCCCT
>JALOPC010000101.1 GCA_025454095.1 Syntrophales bacterium
CGCCCTATTTCGGCAACAGCCACAAGGCGCTGTTTGCGCCCTCCACGCCGGGTTTCCCCGAGGCGTTGATCCGGATGGTGAGGGAATCCACCGTGGAAAAACTCAACGTGTAGTCTCCGATGCTGGTCGTGGCGCCGACGGCATCGACCAGATTGACGGAGTCGGGCGGTGCGCCCCCCTCCAGGAACAGCTTGGCGTAATTCATGGAGAGGCGGGCCTTGCCCTCCATCACGGCCTGGAGGGCCGCACGGTTCTTGGCCTCCTGCGTGAGATCGTAGTACTTGGGAATGGCAATGGAGGAGATCACACCGAGAATGACGAGGATGGCAACCAGCTCGATCAGGGTGAACCCTCTCTGGGAGTCGAACAGCGACATAGACGCGTTACAGCCTCATTCCTTTTTTTTACCGGAACAGACCCGCACTCGACGTCTCTGCGCTTTCGATGCGGTTCTTCGGAACCGCCCCGTTCCCGAGAGGGAAATCGATGCAACAAAGGCCGCGAAGGAGGAGCGGCCCCGTCGCTCGATTCAATCGTGAAAGACACGCACGAATGCGGTTATTGCGGCATGGTCCACAGGCCGGTTGTTCTTCCCCTCACGGTCCCAACCCCGGAACCTGTGACTCGAATGACATTGACCGTTGCGGCAGCCTCGTACACGAGCCGGTAGTCTCCTGCATCCGCGAGGGACGACGTTCCCTTCGCCACCAGGGCGGACACGGTGTTCGAATTCCCGGTGAGCAGGTTCCTTGCAAACTGGTTGGACAGCCTGGATTTCCCTTCGGATACGGCCTGCATGGCGGCCTTGTCCGACGCGACGCTCGTCAGGTCCATGAACCTGGGGATGGCAACGGCTGCGAGGATCCCGAGGATGACGAGCACGGCAATGATTTCGATCAACGTAAAACCTTTCTGATTACACACTTTCGATCGCCTCCTTGACATGGTCAAAAGCCCTCCTTCACGTGTAGTTTTCTCTCTCTTGAAACTCCAACAACCCCGTTTATCGCACGTTCGTGCGGCGACCGGCTGGTGCTTCCGGGTTTCCCCTTCCCGTCGGCACCCATCCGAAAGGTGGCGCATTGTAAATCATTTCATCCCGTATTTCCACAGTTTTTCGACCTCCAGGGCCCTGGAGATCATCCCCGCAGCGACCGTGCCGGCCGGCTGGACGATGCGGGGTGAAACCCTCGGTCAACGGGTGAGCCGCCATCGCAAACGGATGCCGGTCCTTCAGGATGACCTGTAAAGCGTCGGAGCATCATCCGTGCCATGGAGGAAACCCGCCTGCCCGTGAAACGTAAAGGCCCGGCGTTTTCAGCAACTTGCCCCTTCTTTTTTGTCCCCACAGGGGCCGCCGCCGGCCTTCCGGAAGCAAAAAACTGTCATAAATTGTTGTAATGTCTACATTTTATGTAGATTTTTTGATCGTCGTGACATCGATGTTGTATTTTTTTACCCGGTGCCAGAGGCTGCGCTCCTTGATTCCCAGGATCTGGGCCGCCTTGACCTGGACCCCGTCCGCCCGGGTGAGCGCATCGATGATGAAGCGCTTCTCGATTTCCGCCAGCCGGTCATCGAGACTGGCCTGTTCCGGGACCTCCTGCATGGCCTGACCGACCAGGCCTCCCGAGATCTGGGACGGCAGGTGCTGGGGTTCGATCACCCCCTCCTCGGCCATCACCGCGGCACGCTCGATGATGTTTTTGAGCTCCCGGACATTGCCCGGCCACTGGAAACCCATGAGGAGCTGCAGGGCCGAGGAAGAAATCTCCGCCGGTTTCGGTGCCGTTTCCACAAACCCCTGGGCGAGTGCGGGGATGTCCTCCCGCCTCTCCCGCAGGGGGGGAAGGTGCAGGGCGAAGACGTTGAGACGATAGAAGAGATCTTCCCTGAATTTGCTCTCCTGGACGAGCTTCATCAGGTTCTTGTTCGTCGAGGCGATGATGCGGATGTCGACGCGGATCGGCTTCGTCCCGCCCACCCGCTCGAACTCTTTTTCCTGGAGGACCCGCAGGAGTTTGGCCTGGGTCGCGAGCGGCATGTCCCCGATCTCGTCGAGCAGGATCGTGCCGCCGTGGGCCAGTTCGAATTTGCCCCGCTTCTGCGCCGTGGCGCCCGTGAAGGCCCCTTTCTCGTGACCGAACAGCTCGCTTTCCAGCAGCCCCTCGGGGATGGCGACGCAGTTGAGCTTGATGAAGGGGCCCTCCTTGCGCAGGCTGTGCTGGTAGAGGCTCTGGGCGACGAGTTCCTTGCCCGTGCCGCTCTCCCCCGTGATCAGGACCGTGGCGTCCGTCGGCGCCACCTTGAGGATCTGGCTGAAGATGCCCCGCATGATCTTGCTCTGGCCGATGATCTCGGGGAACAGCTCCCGCGCCTCCACCTTGGAGAGCAGGCTCGTGACCTGCTCGAAGATGATGTTGAACTGGCTGATGTCGTCGGCCTTCTGGTCCACGGCGCTCTGCAGCTGGGACTTCGGGAAAGCCGGCAGGTTCTCCGCGTCGCGGATGAATTTCTTGATGGGCCGCAGGATGACCCAGGTGACGAGCAGCGCGCACAGGAAGGTGAACAGCGCGATGCCGATCCCCCAGGACCGCAGCATCCAGGATGTCTCGATCTGGTACTTCGTGTAGAAGTCGACGAGCTGATACGTGACGATCACGGCAAAAACCGTGATTCCGCTGAAGATGATGGGAATCAGGACGTACAGGCTGATCTGGAATCGTGATTTCTGCATGGAGGCCTTAAAATCCCTTGGTGGCGATCTTGGTCAGATCCCACATGGGCAGGAAGACGGCGAGGGCGAAGAACCCGACGACGAAAGCCAGGCCCACGACCAGGACCGGCCCGATGGCGTCGGAGAGGCGTTTCACCGCAAAGGCGACTTCGTCGTCGTAGTGCACGGAGACGGCCTGGAGCATCTCGTCGAGCTGGCCCGACTCCTCGCCGATCGCGACCATCTGGATGACCATGGGGGTGAAGTAACGGGCCGTGCTGAGGGGCCCCGAGATCCCGCGGCCCTCTTCCACCCGGTCCTTCACCTGGTCGAACTCCCGGGCAATGGCCGTGTTGCCGATCGTCCCGGAGAGGATCTGCAGGGAGTTCATGACCGGCACGCCGCTGGACTGCAGGATGGAGAAGATGCTGGCGAAACGGGACATGGCCGCCTTCATGAACAGGGGGCCCAGCAGGGGGACCCGCAGCAGGAAGGCGTCCCTCACGAATTTTCCCTGCTCCGTCCTGAGATAGTAGCCGGCTCCCGCGATCAGGCCGATCAGCAGCGAAAGCGAGAAGAACCAGTAATCCGTCAGGAGGTGGTGGAGAAACAGGCTCACCTTCGTGGGCCACGGCAGCTCCACGCCCACGCGGGCGAAGATGCCCACGAAACGGGGGATGACGTAGTTGAGCAGCACGAAAAAGGCGATCCCCAGGGCCGCCACGACGATGATCGGGTACTGGAGAGCCGATTTCACGTCGGACTTGATCTTGTGCTCGTGCTCGAGGATATAGATCAGCCGGTGCAGGACCTCCGGGATCGTGCCGCTGGCCTCGCCGGCCTTGATCATGCTGCGGTACAGGGTGTTGAACGTCTTGGGGTGCTTCGCCATCGCGTCGGAGAGCGGGGAGCCTTCCCGGACGTCCTGGGTGATCTCCGTCACGATCTGCCTGAGCTTCGGGTTGGTCACCTGCGCCTCGAGCACTTCCAGAAGGCGCATGATGGGAACGCCTGCGAGAAACATGGTGCGGAACTGTTTCGTGAACAGGATGAGTTCCTGCATCGAGACCCCGCCCACCCGCTGCTGCACGCTCTCCCAGGAAATCCCGGGGAGGATGGTGCGCTCCGACGCCCCGGCGACCCGGGAAGGGATGTAGCCGCGGTTGAGCAGAAGCGTCCGCGCCGCATCGAGCGACTCCGCCTCGATGACGCCGGAGATGCTCGCCCCGGTCTCGTTGATGGCTTCGTAGGAATACTTGGGCATCTTGAATGCAGTGACCAGTGATCAGTGACCAGTGACCGGTGAAAGAAAAGAGTTCTCTTGTTTCCCTTCGCCTTGTCCCTGCCCCCTTGTCCCTCGTCCCCTCCTTCTCTCTTATGCTTCTCTGCTTTTTTTCATCCCTAGACGCTAGACCCGATACCCTAGCCCCTGGTTTTTAGACCATAACCGCCGCCGAGGCCTCCTCGATGGTGGTCACGCCGGAGAGCACCTTGCTCATGGCGTCGTCCTTGAGGGTCCTCAGCTTGTCTTTCTGCTTGAGGATGCGGCTGATCTCCTGGGCGGCCATCCCCCGCAGGATCATGTCCTGGACCTCCTCGTCGTTGAGGACGATCTCGAAGATCCCCGTCCGGCCGCGGTAGCCCGTTCCCATGCACGCCGGGCAGCCCCGGCCCCGCTGGAAATTCGCCCCGTCGACCTTCAAGCCCCAGGCCGCGATCACCTTCTCGTTGGGCCGGTATCGCTCCACGCAGTACGGGCAGATCGTCCGGACGAGGCGCTGGGCGAAGGTCGCCAGCAGCACCGACGAGACGAGGAACCGCTCGATGCCCATGTCGATGAGGCGCGTGATGGCACCCGCGGCGTCGTTGGTGTGGACGGTGCTCAGGACCCGGTGACCCGTGAGGGCCGCCTGCACGGAAATGCCCGCCGTCTCGCCGTCGCGGATCTCGCCGACCATGATCACGTCGGGGTCCTGGCGCAGGATGGACCGCAGGCCGCTCGCGAAGGTCATGCCGGCCTTGCGGTTGAGCTGGACCTGGCGCACCTTCTCGACGCGGTATTCGACGGGGTCCTCCAGGGTGATGATGTGGATGTCGGGACGGTTGATCTCCCGGATGATGGCGTAGAGGCTCGTGCTCTTGCCGCTGCCCGTGGGGCCCGAACTGAGGATCATCCCGTAGGGCTTGTTGATGATGGAGTCGATCTTGTCGCGGTCTTCCTTGACCATCCCGAGCCGGTCCAGCGAGTAGACGCCGGCACCCATGTCCAGCAGTCGCAGGACGAGGTTCTCCCCGTAGATCGTGGGAATGGAGGAGACGCGGACGTTGATTTCCTTGTTTTCCATCTTCACGGTGAAGCGGCCGTCCTGCGGGATGCGCGAGGTGGCGATGTCCATGTTGGCGAGGATCTTGATGCGCGAGATGATGGGCAGGAACATCTGCTTGGGCGGCGCGGGCACCTCGTGGAGCCGGCCGTCGATGCGGAACCGCACCTGGACGTTCTTCATCTGGGGGCTGATGTGAATGTCGCTGGCCCCCTCGCGGACGGCCTGGGAAATGATGGAGTTGACGAGACGCACGATGGGCGCTTCCTCGGCCATCCCCATGATGGAGCTGGCGCTCACCTGCAAATCGTCGGTGTATTCGGCCGTCGCCTCGGCGTCGACGCCGGAGTCGAACTTCATCTCCTCGAGGCTCTCCAGCACGCCGCCGAGTCCGGACTGCATCCCGTAGATCTGGCCGATGAGCTGGTTGAGCTCGCGCTCCGTGCAGACGACCGTCTCGACCTCCTCGTTGGTGAGCGACTCGATGTAGTCCAGGGCGTTGATGTCGACGGGGTCCGTCATGGCGATGGTGAGCAGCCGCCCCTTCTTCTTCAGCGGCGCCACCTGGTTCTTCTGGGCGATGTCGGCGGCAAAGACGCCGGCGAGACCGAGGTCGACGGGATACTTGTCGGGGTGGTACTTCTCGATCTTGAGCTGCTGGCTCAGCAGGTCCACCATCTGGGTTTCCGACAGGATGCCCTGCTGGATCAGCAGCTTTCCGAGCTTCATCCCCGTCTTCTTCTGCTCGTCGAGAAAATGCCGGAGCTGGTCCTCGTTGAGGACCTCGGCGTCGATGAGCATTTCCCCCAGCTTCTTTCGGACTCTCAAGGTCTTGCCCTTTCTTTCCTGCGGTTTTCGATCTGTCCGTCCCTCGCCGCGGCCGCGGGATCATCCCCGAAACGGGACGGTCCGGCGGGGAACGCCGGTCAATCGGGACCCGACGGGGCCTTGGACTGTACCCCGGCCGCCTCTTTCGGGAGGCTCTTCCGGAAGGGAGGAGCCGCGGGCGGCGCGGTCGTGCCGGCCGTCGAACCGGCTATGGCCGCCGCGGGCTGCCACGGGCTCG
>JALOPC010000102.1 GCA_025454095.1 Syntrophales bacterium
GTCGTCGATTTCCCCACACGGGCAGACGTGGACGCCTGGCTCAAGACCGAACCGTACGTCACCGGCGGCGTGTGGAAGAAGATAGAGGTGTTGCCGGCACGCGTGCCGCCCATGTTCGCAAAGTAAAAACAGGGTATCGGGTCTCGGGTATTGGGTATAGGGCAGAGGGGAAGGCAAAGAACAATGCCTCAACCCTTCCCGAGAAGCCCGGCGAGGGACTTGCGCAGGGCTTGCGCGTCGGTGAATACGTGGCCTCGGAGACCCATCTCGCGCGCAGCCCGGATGTTGGCCTCCACGTCGTCGATGAGCAGAATCTCCGAGGGGGGTAGGGCCAGGGTCTCGACCAGCACCTCGAAAATTCGTCTCTGCGGTTTGGAAGCCCCCACTTCCCAGGAGAGCACGATGGGATCGAAGATGCGGTAGGGCTCACGGGCCATGATGGGCCATGCCGGCTTTTCCGTGTTCGAGAGCATTCCCGTCCTGCAGCCACTTGCGTGAAGCTCAAGGGCCACGGCGAAGACGTCGGCCTTCTCCACGTAGGACTGCTCGAATGCCTCGAACCACAGCGAAGCGGGCAATTCCCCTTTTGCGCCCGTCCGCCTTCGCACCCCCTTCCAGAACTCCTCCTCCGTGATCTTCCCCTCCTGAAGATAGGGAATGAGCTTGCGGTAGGCCGCCAGCATGCACCCGGCGCCGATCCCGAGGACCTCCCGGCAGTACTGGAGAATCCCCTCCGTGGGGTTCTCGATGAGCACGCCCCCCCAATCGAAGATTGCCGCCTTGATTTCGCTCACCAAATCCTCCCCGCCGCCCGAGGGAATTGCGGATCAATCCCTTGGCGGAAACGCTGCATTTTACACGGAATTTGCATAATCCCCTCAGGAACAAAACTCAAGGAAAATCGGAAGGATCGATGCCGGACACGAAGGACACCAAGGACACCAAGGCGCAACTGCTCGAGGAGAACCACAGGCTCAGGGCCCAGTTGGACGCGATGGTCTGCACGGAACACGACGCGGCGCGCCCGCGCGATGCATTCCGCGAGGACCGCTACCGCGCCATCCTCGACGGCATCACCGAGGGGTACTACGAGGTCGATCTTGCAGGCAACTTGACCTTTTTCAACTCCGCCATGTGCAGAATGCTGAACCAACCCCCTTCGAAAATGGTGGGGATGAACTTTCGCTCCTATCTGAGCGAAGGGGATGCGAGGAACGTTCACGAGGTTTTCCGTCGCGTCTTCCGGACCGGCGAGCCCGAAAAGGGATTCGACTACGAGCTCATCCAGAAGGACGGCTCCCGGGTTTCCATCGCGGTGTCCGTTTCGCTCATCCGGGATGCTGACGGGCGGCCGTCGGGCTTTCGGGGACTTGCGCGGGACATCTCGGCCCGCAAGCGCACCGAGGAGGCCTTGCGCAAGAGCGAACAGAAATTCCGCCTGATCGTGGAAAACATCCGCGACATCTACTTCCGGTGCGATCTCGAGGGAAACCTCGTCATGGTGAGCCGGTCCGCGCTGATCAAGCTGGGATACGAATCCTTCGATGAAATCATAGGCCGTCCCGTGCTGTCGCTGTACCTGGACCCCTCGCAGCGTGAGCGGTATCTCCAGACGCTGCGGGCGCAGGGCTACGTGGATGATTTCTGGATCCGGATCCGGAAGAAGGACGGAACGCCCGTTGACGGTTCGGTCAGCAGTTCCTTCTGTTACGACGAGCACGGAAACCCCGTCGGCATGGAGGGGATCATCCGCGACATCACGGAGCGCATGCGGATGGAAGAGAAACTGCGCCGCAGCGAGGAGCGCTACCGTCTGATGGCCGATAACATCCGGGACCTCATCTGGACCATGGACCTCAGGATGAACCTGGACTACGTCAGCCCGTCGATGCGGACGATGTACGGGTACACCCCTGAAGAGGCCAAGGGATTCCGCTTCGAGAAATTGCTGACGCCCGACGCCGTGCAGAAGGTTCTCGCGCTCTACAGGGTCATCAAGGGCCTGATGGCGCAGGGGACCCTTTCCGGCAAAGGGTTTTCGGAGACGCTGGTGCTCGAGCATGTGCGGAAGGACGGCAGCACTTTCTGGGGCGAGACGCAGGTGAGCATCACCGTGGACGACGACGGCCAGATCGTCGGCCTCCAGGCGGTTACGAGGGATATCACGGAGAGAAAGCGGGCGGAAATCCTGGTCAAGGACAAGGAGGCCGCCGAGATCGCCAACCGCGCCAAGAGCGAGTTTCTCGCCCGGATGAGTCACGAGATCCGCACGCCCCTCAACGGGATCATCGGGATGACGGAATTGTGCCTCGGCCAGGATCCCGGCGAAAACCTCAAAGGGCTCCTGCAGACCCTCTACGGGGAGGCCCGCAGTCTCTCGGGCCTCATCGACGACATCCTCGACCTGGCGAAAATCGAGTCGGGCAAAATGGTTCTGGGAACATTTCCCTTCGATCTTGCGGATCTGATCCGCACCGTCGAGGAAGGGTTTGCCCCGAGAGCCAGACAGAAGGGGCTGCACTTCGAGACCTATCTGGCCCCGGACATCCCGGTGAACCTGGTCGGCGACCCGGTGCGCTTGCGCCAGGTACTCGTCAACCTCATCGGCAACGCCCTCAAGTTTACCCCCGCGGGAGGGGTGTCCGTATCCGGCGAACTCGTCCGGGACGCGGGCGGCGCCGTGACGGTCATGGTCTCCGTGAGCGACACGGGGATCGGGATCCCGCCGGACCGTCAGCAGAGGATCTTCGAGGCCTTCGAACAGGCCGACGGGTCGACGACGCGGCAGTACGGAGGGACGGGTCTCGGGATCGCCATCGCGAAGGAGATCGTCAGGATGATGGGCGGTGAGATCGGCGTGGTGAGCGAGCCCGGAGAGGGAAGCACATTCTGGTTCACCGCGGAACTGCAGAAGGGTGCGGAGCGCGAAGCGGCCCGGGGGCAGGAGGTCGGCGAGCGACCTGCAGCGCCCGTAGCGGGCACGCTGGCGCCCCGGCAGGGCCGGCGGATACTTCTGGTGGATGATTACGCCGTCAACCTGGAGGTGGCCCGAAGGCATCTCGAAGCGGGCGGTCACGCCGTCGCACTGGCGCGCAACGGGCGCGAGGCGATCGACGCCTTCCGGAGCGGAGGGTACGACATCATCTTCATGGACATCCAGATGCCGGTCATGGACGGGATCGATGCAACAAGAGCCATTCGCGCCCTCGAGAACGGCTGCGGGACCGCAACCCGCATCCCCATCGTGGCCCTGACGGCGCACGCCGTCCGCGAGTACATCGACGCGTGTCTCCAGGCGGGCATGGACGATTACCTGATCAAGCCGGTCTTCCGGCAGAACCTGCTCGACAAGGTGGCCCGGTGGACGGACGGCGACGGCTCCGCAGCCTCCCGCGCAGCGGCGGATCGCGAGCCTGCGGCATCTCCCCCGGTGCCGGCGGAGCCCATGGATTTTGCCCGAGCCCTGGAGGAGTTCGACGGCAATCGTGAGTTCCTGGCGGGTCTTCTGGAGCGCTTCCTGGAGAATGTGAGGGCCCAACTCGGCACGATCCGCGAGGCGCTCGACCGGGCCGATGCGGACATCCTCAGGCGCGAAGCCCATGCCATCAAGGGCGGGGCGGCCAACCTGGCGGCCGCGGAGCTTTCGTCGGCCGCCGCCGAACTGGAGAAAACGGCCAAATCGGGGTCGTTGGAAGAGGCTCTCGGGGGGGTGGCGAGGCTGGAGACGGCGTACCGGAGGCTCGACGAGTTCATCCGCAAAACGTGAGATTGGGAGTCGGGAAAGGCGAAAGGACATGAAAATCCTGGTTGTGGACGACGAGATGATCAGCAGGGAAAAGATGAAGATGATCATGAGCCACTTCGGCGAATGCGAGGCTGTCGAGAGCGGGGCGGAGGCCGTCGAAAAATTCGTCGGTGCCTGGAACAGCTGGTCCCCCTACGATCTGGTCTCCCTGGACGTGCAGATGCCGGAGATGGACGGCGTCGATGTCCTGAAAAGGATCCGGGGGATGGAACAGGACAAGAACGTTCCCGAGAGCAAGCGGGTCAAGGTCGTGATGGTGACGGCCCGATCCGACAAGGACACCATCATGACCAGCATCCAGGCGGGCTGCAACGACTACGTCGTCAAACCCTTCGACAAGACGATCGTCGCAAAGAAACTCACGCAGCTGGGGTTTCACGTCAAGCTGTTCTGACGCTGCCGCCCCGCGCGTCGGACCACGACAGCAAAGGCGCCGCTGGCCTTGCCCGCGGCGCCTTCCCTTTGCTTTCCCATCGTCTTCTTGAGAAATCCTGTTCCTTTCCTGAACCCTGTCCCCCCGGGGCCCTGTCTTTCACTTCCCCGGCGGGAAACTCTTCAGGATTCCCTCGACGGCGCTCTTCAGATCGCCCGAGGCGGCATCGGTGCTGATGGAGCCCGTGGCCGTCCCGCGCCAGATCGCCTGCTTGCCGTCCGCTTTCTGGATCGCGAGCGTCAGCATTCGCAGCTGGTAGCCGTACTGGTTGACGCCGATCTCGTTTTCGTAGCCGATCGTGACCAGCATATCCGGGTTCTCGGCGGTTTTCCGGAACCCCTTCTTCTCGAGGACCTGGTCGGCATGGTACTGAACGTTTTTCACGACGAGGTCCTGTGTCGGGCCCGTGACCCCCGCGGCCCAGCCGTAGCTCTTCAGCCCCGTGTAGCTTGCCGCGGGGTCGAAGGAGTGGTTGAACGTGGCGGCGCAGCCCGCCAGCAGAACCCCTGCCGCGAGCAGGACTGCGATGATGGATCCGAACCGTGCGATGGATTTCAGCCCGTGCATGTTTCCTCCTTCAGCTGTGAATGGGTATCGTCCGCGGAAGCAACCGAGGCAACCCCGGTTTGGGAGCGGCCTGCTCTACCGCATGATTTTCCGAACCTGTCTCACGTATTCCTCCTCCGTGATCACGCCGTCGGCATTGGCATCCCAGTACCGGCAATCCTTTTCTCCCTTCTGCCTGTCCTTCCAGATGGCCAGGCATTCGCTCTGGCTGAGCTTTCCGTCCCGGTTCTGGTCGGCCTTGGCCAGAATGTCGCGATAGGCGCCCTTGAGCATTTCATCGGAGGGCCCCATCTTCTGCGCCTGGGAAACAACGGGAAGAAGAAGGACGAACATCGCTGCGGTCAGGGCAATCCCGACCTTGAGGGTGTGCCGTTTCATCGTGACCCCCTTTGGCTGGCTTCGTGTTGCAAGCCCCGGTGATTTCTATAGCGCGGTTGCAACAGGGGTTGCAACAGGAAATTTCCGGCGGCCGGAGCCGCGCCCTCACGGACCCGGGGCCGGCAAAATCGTTCGCCCGGGCCGGGGTTCTGTGATAGATTGTCGGCGATCAGTCGGCATGGAGGCCACGTGGCGAGGAGCCGGACGTTCAGACGGAAAACGGGATTCGGGGCTGCAGGGCTCCTGCTGGCGGTGTGTCTCGCACTGGCCTGCGGGTCCCCGCAGGCGCCGCAGGCCGATGCACCCAAAACGGGCGCCGCGGTGGAGAGCCGGCCGGCCCCGCCGCACGTCGCTCGTCCCGACATCGGGTTTGCCTCCCGGCAGAAGATGATCGATCACTACAGGAAACACGGCCGTGAGTTCGGACCGATCACGATGGAGCAGTACGTGAGGAAGGCCCAGGAACTTCGCGACAGGCCGGCAGGAGGGACTCTTCTGGAGTCCGTGCGGCCCGACGGGGTTGCGACCCGGTTCGACCGCGGATCGGGGGATTTCATCGCCTTCAACCGCGACGGCACCATCCGCACGTACTTCAGGCCGGCGGACGGGGAGGCGTACTTCCAGCGACAGCTCCGTCGGCAGCATTAGGGGCTGTTGACCGGGGGCGCTTCCGCAAGGAAGCGCAACCATGTCTGCCCGCTACCTTGCCGGGAAGCACCGCAGGTGCTTCAAAATAAGCCCATCTGCTGCGTTGCCCTCGTTCCTCGTCGCTCAACGTACGCCCAAAGTACGCCTCGCTCCTCGGAATGTCGGGCGCCTTGCATCTGGGCATTTTTGAACAGCCCGAAGACACGCAGGCATCGTTCACCTACACCAGAAGAGGTTTGCCATGAAAGACAACGATCCCGTCCCCGGAGCACGTGATCCGAGGGGGGCTCCGGGGGCTCGCGGAGAGCTGGGAGGAGGTCGTCCGGGCCGTCGAAGAGGGGTACAGTCTCGGGCTCGACGACTATCTGAACGACATGGACGGCCGCCAGCTCCTCGAAGAAGCCCTTGCCGTGGCGCCGGCACAGGAGAAAAAGGTTGCCGTGGCCCGTGTCCGGAAGGCCGATGCGGCCCTGCGGGCGCTCATGCGGCCGGCGGGAAGGTGTCTCTGGGGAGACGAGGCGGCCCGTCAGGAGGGTTGGACGGAAAAGAAAAACTGGTGGTACTACTGCCGGCCGATCGAGGCCGGCGATGAACTCCTCGCGGAACTCGACGAGGGCTGAGCGGTCCGGGTCTCACCCGGTCCGTTGCCTGCCCGGTACATGCCGCTTCATCCCTGCGACGCTGACGGGCAGGACGGCCCGTTCCCGCATGCGGACCTCGTCGGGGAGCGTCGAAAGCCTCGCCAGCCCCGGGTCCCTCTCCAGAAGCTCCTCCAGCACCCGCTCCTCGAATTTCCCGCCCTCCGCGCCTGCGTGTTTCACCGACAGCTCCATCCAGAGGTCGGCCTGCTCGATGGCCGTATTCATGATCTCCCTGCATTTCTCGGTGCAGCCCCAGTGCGCAAAGCACAACAGGCTCGCGTCGAGCGAGGCAATTGTCTCGAGCGACCGTCGGTAGGCAGGGTAATGAAAACCGCCCGGAGGCGCCCCGACGCGGAGGTAAAAGCCGTTGTCAACCGCCCGGAGGCGCCCCGACGCGGAGGTAAAAGCCGTTGTCGAGCCCCAGGTAGATGCCGGCCGCCTCCCCGGCAAAAACGATGCCGCCGACCCTGAAGGCGAGGTGATGGGGGGCGTGGCCGGGCGTGTCGATGCACTCGATCGTTTCCCCAGGCGTTTCGAAACGCTCCCGGAAAAGAAGGCTCTCCGCGGGGACCGGCCTCGGCCTGCCGTACATCTCGGCAATCCAGCCCAGGTTCTTCAGCGAAACCTC
>JALOPC010000103.1 GCA_025454095.1 Syntrophales bacterium
TTCCGCAACCACCCGGACCTCCGGCGCATCCTGCTGCCCGAGGATTTCGAGGGGCACCCGCTGCGGAAGGACTTCCCCCTGGAGGGAACGGGCAAGCCATGAGCGCCGAGACCCTCAGCCTCAACCTGGGCCCCCAGCACCCGAGCACCCACGGGGTTCTGCGCGTCGTCCTCGAGCTCGACGGCGAGACCGTCGTCGATGCCCGCCCCGACATTGGCTTTCTGCACCGGGGCATCGAGAAGCTCGCCGAGAACCGAACGTACCACCAGGTCATCGTGCTCACCGACCGCCTCGACTACCTGGCGGCCCTGAGCAACAACCTGGCCTACGTCCTGGCGGTGGAAAAGCTCATGGGCATCGAGGTCCCCCGGCGGGCCCGCTACGTCCGGGTGGCCCTGGCGGAGCTGCAGCGGATCGCGAGCCACCTGTTCTGGCTCGGCACCCACGCCCACGACCTCGGGGCCATGACGCCCCTGTTCTACGCCCTGCGCGAGCGGGAGGCCCTCATGGACATCTTCGAGACCC
Organism: Syntrophales bacterium; assembly: GCA_025454095.1. Lineage (GTDB taxonomy): Bacteria > Desulfobacterota > Syntrophia > Syntrophales > UBA2192 > UBA2192. The sequence continues at coordinate 526 of JALOPC010000103.1, forward strand.
TCTCGGGCTCCCGCCTGACGCCGAGCTTTTTGCGGATCGGGGGCCTGGCGGCCGACATCGACGCCCGCTTCGTCGATTCCGTGCGGGCCTTCACGGACACCTTCCAGGGGCGGGTGGACGAGTACGAGACGCTGCTGACGCAAAACCCCATCTGGAAGTACCGCACGAAGGGGGTCGGCGTCCTCGACGCGGGCGAGTGCATCCGCCTGGGCATCTCGGGGCCCATGCTGCGCAGCGCCGGGGCGCCCCTGGACCTCCGGAAGGCGCAACCGTACAGCTCTTACGACGAATTTCATTTTGAAATACCCACAGGAAAGGCGGGCGACGTCTACGACCGGTACCTCGTCCGCATCCGGGAGATGCGCGAGAGCGCCCGCATCGCCCGGCAGGCCGTCGACGGTCTCCCCGAAGGGCCCTGGACGGCGGCGGGTTCGCCGGCCGTCTTCCCCGCGAAGGACGAGCTGAAGCACAGTATCGCCGGCCTCATCCGGCATTTCGGCCTCGTCATGGAGGGCATGAAGCCCCCGGCGGGCGAGGTCTACCACGCCGTCGAGTCGCCGCGGGGCGAGCTGGGCTTCTACCTCGTCAGCGACGGCGGCCCCCGGCCCCTGCGGCTCAAGGTCCGCCCCCCGTCCTTCGTGAACCTCCAGGGCCTGGTGAAGATGATTCGCGGCAGGCTCCTGGCCGACGTGGTGGCCGTCATCGGGGCCGTGGACATCGTGCTGGCCGAGGTGGATCGGTAAAGAAGGCGAAAGGAAAGAAATTTAACGGGCTGTCGCCCGGGAGTTGATTCATTAAATCGCGATTGAGCGGGATTCTGGACTGCGAAGTTAGACGTGTTCTGGGTTACCGCTCTTCGCGAAGCGCAACGTCCGCAGCGCAAACTGTTTGAGCCCGAAGGGCGAGTTTTTGCGTCTGCAGTGCAGCGAGCGTTAGAGCGGTCCAAAACCGTCTATTCGCAGGAAGAATCCCGCTCATGAGCTGGTGAGCGACAGTCGACGAGGGACCCCCGAGGAAGGAATGCAGCATGCGCAGTGAACTGGTTCATCAATTTTCGGAAGAGCAGATGGCGAAAGTGGACGCCGTAATCGAGGCGCACCGCAAGGTGCCCGGTTCCCTGCTCGTGGCGCTCGAGAAGGCGCAGGACATCACCTTGTACCTGCCCGTGAACCTCCAGCGCTACATCGCCGCCGGGATGGGGATCCCCCCGAGCAAGGTTTCCGGGGTGGTGACCTTCTACTCCTACTTCAGCACCGTCCCGCGGGGGCGCAAGGTCGTCAAGGTCTGCAGCGGGACCGCCTGCTACGTGAAGCGCTCCGGCGAGATCATGGACCGGCTCAAGCAGAAGATCGGCGTCGGGGAAGGGGAGGTCTCCGCCGACGGCGAGTACTCCATCGAGGAGGTCCGCTGCCTGGGGGCCTGCGGCCTGGCCCCCGTCGTCGTCATCGGCGAGGAGACCTTCGGCCTCATCGACCCGGAACACGTGGAAGAGATCATCGAAAAAACCTGAAACCGGGGTGAACGTGCATGACCATCAAGGAATTGAGTGAAATCAAGGAAACCTACATCGACGAGCGCAAGAGGGAGCTCGAGGAGGGCGTGGCGACCGTCGACGTCCACATGGGCACCTGCGGCATCGCCGCCGGGGGCCGCAACGTCTTTTCTGCCCTGCAGGGGGAGATCGAGCGCCTCGGGGTCGCCAACGTGAAGCTGCGCGTCACGGGCTGCGCGGGGCTCTGCAGCATGGAGCCCATGATCACCGTGCATCTTCCCGGGCAGACGCCCGTCAAGTACGGCAAGCTCGACGCCGCGAAGACCCGGGAGATCTTCTACAGCCACATCCTCGGCGGGCACCCGAAGGCGGAGTACGCCATCGGGCAGGGCCTCGAGAAACCGCAGAAACGGGTGGAGATCGAATGATCTCGTCGGTCAGCAAGATCGCCTACTGCGCGAGCCGGAGCTGCAAGTTCCGCAAGCCCATCGACGTGCGCTCGCTGCTGCAGAAGGCCCTCGACGAACTGGGCTACCGCGACCGGATCGGCCTCGTCGAGACGGAGTGCCTGATCTCGTGCTACCAGGGCCCCTCGATCATGTTCCTGCCGGGCGGGAAGGTCTTCCAGGTGCTCTCGGAGGAGCACTTCACGGAGACGCTGAAGGGCTTCTTCGCCTCGCTGCAGCACCCCACCTCGCCGCTGCTGAGCGAGCCCCGCACCGAGAAGGAGATCCCGGGGATCGAGCACCTGGACTTCTTCGCGAAGCAGCAGCTCATCGTGCTGCGCAATCGCGGCCACATCGACGCCGAGGCGATCGAGGAGTACATCGCCCACGACGGCTACCTCGCGCTTTACAAGGCGCTGACGGCCATGACGCCCGAGGAGGTCATCGGCGAGGTGAAGCTCTCGGGCCTGCGCGGCCGGGGCGGCGCGGGCTTCCCCACGGGCACAAAATGGGAGGAGGCGCGCAAGTACGCCACTTTTCCGAAGTACGTCATCTGCAACGGCGACGAGGGCGACCCCGGCGCCTTCATGGACCGCAGCGTCATGGAGTCGGACCCCCACGCCGTCCTGGAGGGGATGATCGTCTGCGGCTACGCCATCGGCGCCCGCCGCGGCTACATCTACGTCCGCGCCGAGTACCCCCTGGCCATCCGGATGCTGCGGACGGCCATCGACCGGGCCCGCGAGAAGGGCTTCCTGGGCCGCAACATCCTGGGCACGGGGTTCGACTTCGACATCGACATCTACCCCGGCGCGGGGGCCTTCGTCTGCGGCGAGTCGACGGCGCTCATGTATTCCATCGAGGGAAAGCGCGGCATGCCGCGCATCAAGCCGCCCCGCTCCACCGAGTCGGGCCTCTGGGGAAAGCCCACGTGCCTCAACAACGTGGAGACCTTCGCCAACGTTCCCCAGGTCATCCTCAACGGGGGCGCGTGGTTCCGCTCCATTGGCACGGAGGACAGCACGGGCACGAAGGTCTTCTCCCTGACGGGGGCCGTGAAAAACGTGGGTCTCGTGGAGGTGCCCATGGGGACGGACCTGCGGACGATCATCTTCGAGATCGGCGGCGGCATCCGGGGCAACGCCCGCTTCAAGGCCGTCCAACTCGGCGGGCCCTCGGGCGGGTGCCTGACGGAGCAGCACCTTCACCTGCCGGTGACCTTCGACTCGCTGCAGGACGCAGGCGCCATGATGGGCTCGGGCGGCGTCGTCGTCATGGACGACACGAACTGCATGGTGGACGTGGCCCGTTTCTTCACGCAGTTCAGCGTCGACGAGTCCTGCGGCAAGTGCGTCCCCTGCCGCGTGGGCCTCAAGGTCATGCTGGGCACGCTGGAGAAGATCATCGTCGGGCAGGGGGAGCCCTCGGACCTGGCGCTGCTGGAGAGGCAGGCCAACCACATCGCCGCCACCTCCCACTGCGGCCTCGGGCAGGCGGCGCCCAACCCCGTCCTGAGCACCCTGCGCTACTTCCACGACGAGTACGAGGCCCACATCCGCGAGAAACGCTGCCCGGCGCTGGTCTGCACGGACCTCATCCGCTTCGAGGTCGACGCGGAGGCCTGCAAGCGCTGCGGGCTCTGCGCGAAGGTCTGCCCCGTCGACGCCATCACCTGGCAGAAGAAGGAGGTGGCCGTCCTGCACCGCGAGCGCTGCATCCGCTGCAAGTCCTGCATCCGGGCCTGCAAGTTCAAGGCGATCCACTAGAGGCAACCCATGATCACCCTGAAAGTCAACGACATCGAGGTCACCGTTCCCCGGGGGAGCACCATCCTGCAGGCCGCGGAGAAGGCCGGCGTCTTCGTCCCGACGCTGTGCCACGACAGGCGGATCACCCCCTACGGGGCCTGCCGCCTCTGCGTCGTCGAGGACAGAAAAAAGCCGGGCAACCTGATCCCGTCGTGCTTCACCCCTGCGCGTGACCGGATGGAGATCCTTACCGAAACCCCCGCCGTGCTCGACGCCGTGCGGACCCAGCTCCAGCTCATCCTCGTGAACCACCCCCTGGACTGCCCCGTCTGCGACAAGGCGGGCGAGTGCACCCTGCAGGACCTGGTCATCCGCTACGACATCGCCGAGGCCCCCTTCGGGACGGAGCGCTTCGCGCGCTACGTGGACCGCCGCTCGCCGCTCATCGAGCGCGACATGACCCGCTGCGTCCTGTGCGGCCGCTGCGTCCGGATCTGCGGCGAGCTGCAGGGCCGCGACGAGCTGGAGTTTCTCCACCGGGGCTACAAGACGGTCGTGGGGACCGACGGGGGCCGGGCCCTCGACTGCGACTTCTGCGGGCTCTGCGTTTCCACGTGCCCCGTGGGCGCGCTCAACGACAAGCTCTTCAAGGACCGGACCCGCGTCTGGAAGATCCGCAGGGAGGCTTCCGTCTGCAGCCACTGCGGCCTGGCCTGCCGGGCCGATTTCCACCTCGAGGAGGGACGGCTGCGGCGCGTGACGCCGGCCGCCCCGGCGGCGGGCGAGAAGGGGCTGCTCTGTGCGAGGGGCCAGTTCGGCTGGCGTGCCTTCGAGAGCCCGTCCCGTCTCGGTGCCCCGCAGGTGCGCAGGGACGGGGCGCTGCGCGAGGCAGGCTGGAACGAGGCCATCGGCCATGCCGCGAAGGCCCTCGACGCCGTCCGGCGCTCGCACGGTGCGGAGTCGATCGCCCTGCTGACGGCGGATCACCTCACCACGGAGGAGGCCGCGGCCTGGGCCGCTTTCTGGCGCGACACCCTCGGCGGCGGCCCGATCGGCTCGATCCAGGCGGGCGGGTACCGCCGGATCCTCGAAATCCTGGCCGGCGCCCGGGGTGCGCGGGTTGCGGGGGGGACCCCCCGGGATCTCGACGAGGCGGAGGCCCTCGTTGTCCTGGGAGGCGGGGCCGCCGAGCTGCACCCCGTGCTCAAGCCCCTCGTCAACGGCTGGATGAGAAAAGGGGACAAGGACCTTGCCGTCGTCTCGTCCTGGCCCGACACCCTCACGCGGCGGGCCACGCTGCCCCTCACCGTGGCTCCCGGCCTGGTGGAGGAATTCTGCGCCGAGCTTCTCGAGGCGCTCGGCCCGGAGAGGACAAAACCCCCGGCCGAACTGGCCCGGTTCGGCATCGACTCCTGCGCCCTTGCCCGCCTCATCGGCCTGCTCGAGGAAAAGCGGGACATCACGGTGCTCGTCGCGCCGGATCCCTGCGGGGACAACCGGCAGAAGGCGCGCCTGGCGGCTTTCCTGCAGGACCGGGTCCGGGCCGTCCTGCCCCTGGGCGGGCAGGTCAACAGCGCCGGCGCCGTGCTCGAGGCGGGCTTCACCTCCGGCAACGGAGTCGGCAACGGGCCGTCGCTCATCGAGGCGATCGAAACCGGCCGCATCCGCGCGCTCTACCTCCTGGGCGAGGACCCCCTCGAGAGCCTGCCGGACCCGCAGCGAGTGCGCGCGGCGCTGGAGAAGCTCGACTGCATCGTCTGCCAGGGGCCCTTCGAGACGGCCGTCACCGGTCTTGCGCACGCGGTCCTGCCCGCGGCCCTCCTCCACGAGAAGCGCGGTTCCGTCCTGTCGCTTCTGGGGGAGACGCGCACCCTGCGCCCCG
>JALOPC010000104.1 GCA_025454095.1 Syntrophales bacterium
GTCTTCTTGGCGCCGTCCTTGGTGACCGGGTTCTGGAGCGAGTAGCCCGACTCCTTCGCCTTGTAGCCCCCGTATGCGCCGGCGCCGGCCGCCGCCGCGTACCAGCAGCCCGAGAGGGCGGGGATCACGAAAAAAAGCAGCGCGGCACAGGCAATCCTTTTCCTGGTTTTCATGGTTATCCCCCCGGATGAATGATTCCGCTCCGGGAGTTCAACCCCGGGCGCCCAATTTCTTTATCGCGCCTTCATGCGACGGACTTTAGCGGCGACAGGCAGAATCCTATTTTCCCTGCGGCCGGGACGTCCGCTGTTTCCAGGCATCGGCGTGCGCCTTGTACTCGGGCCAGGCCTGCAGGCCCATGACGACGGCAATCAAGAGGGCGATCGCCGCGACGAGCCGCTTTTTCCCCGACGGAGCGAAGAGGGCGACGACCGCCGAGACGAAACCAGCCAGGGCGAGGAAGAACAGACGGCCGTCAGGGGAGAGGATGGCCAGGCCGGGCACGAGGGACAATGCGACCAGACCGAGCAGGGCTGTCGCGGTGGTTGCCTTGAGCTTCGGGATCGTCATGTGCGGGTCTCCAGGAATGCAGTCCTTCCCAACCCTGCGTGCAAATTCCGTTCTCGGCCGATGTTCCCGCGATGAAAAAAGGCGGCGCCCGATTCAGGCGCCGCCCTGCATATCCGACTGGCAGGCTGTCGATTGCGGAAAAACCCGCCTACTTCATCTCCTCGATTTTCACCACGTTCTCGTACATCGACAGGATCGGGATCCGCCAGCCGTACTTCCAGATCTTGACCTTTTTCCCCTTCAGGCGGATGGCCTCGTTCTGGATGGTCCCCGAGTCGAACTTGAACCGGTAATTCGCGTCGGAGTTCACCAGGGGCTTGTACTCGGTGGCGATCATGAACTTGCCGTCCACCATGGTCATCTGCGCGTCGGTGATCGTCGTGACGACCGTGTCCGAGACGAAGTAGCTGTACAGCGGAACGAGGATGACGACGAGGATCGTGGCCACGATGCCCTTGAACTTCGCGCTCTTGAAAAACTCGACCATAACCCGACTCCTGTCAGACCGGCTCGGCTTCCGTGACCGCCAGCTTCACCATTTTGTCCCCCTGCCGGATCGCGTTGACCACGTCCATCCCCTCGACGACCTTGCCGAACACGGTGTGCCTGCCGTCCAGGTGGGGCTGGGGCGAGTGGGTGATGAAGAACTGGCTGCCATTGGTGTTGGGGCCCGCATTGGCCATGGAGATGAACCCCGTGCCGTGCTTCAGGGGGTTGCCCTTGCACTCGTCCTCGAAGGAGTAGCCCGGGCCGCCCCGGCCCGTGCCCGTGGGGTCTCCGCCCTGGATGACGAAATCGTCGATCACGCGGTGGAACACGACGCCGTCGTAGAAGCCCTCCCGGGCCAGGAAGACAAAGTTGTTGACCGTCTTGGGGGCGTGCTGGGGGTAAAGCTCGAGGACGATCGCGCCTTTTGTCGTCTCCAGGGTCACCCGGTAGTTCTTGCCCGCGTCGATCTGCATCGCCGGCGCGGTCCTCCACTGCTTTGCTGCCATGGGTTCGTTCTCCTTTCGATTCCCGCGCGGCGGGAACATCATGGGTTCATTGCTAACAGAGCCCGACGGACAAGTCAAGCCGGTGCCGCCCCGCCGGGGGTTCTAAAAAACAGTTGCACGAGGGGCAAAACGCGGGCATAAACACCCGATGCTCCTGCGCGACATCTCCTTCGTCCTTGTCACCACCGTCGCCGTCTACGCGTCGGTCTATGCCCCTCAGCCCATCCTGCCCCTGCTGGCCGGGGAGTTCGGCCAGACGACGTCCGGCGGGGCGCTGCTCATGACGGCGGTGCTGCTGCCCCTGAGTTTTGCCCCCCTGTTCTACGGCCTGCTGCTGGAATCACAGCCCGCCAAGAGGATGCTGCTGGTCACGATCGGCATCCTTGCGCTGCTGCAGGCCGCCTTCGGGGCCGCCGAGTCCTACGGCCTGCTTCTGACCGTGCGGCTCTTCCAGGGGGCCTGCGTGCCGGCGATCCTCGCCGCCATCACGTCCTACCTCGCCTACACGGTGGACCGGGAGCACATCCAGCGGGCCATGACCTACTTCGTGGCGGCCAACATCCTGGGCGGGTTCGCGGGACGGGTCCTCTCGGGCTGGGTGGCGACGAACGCAGGCTGGCGTTACACCTTCTTCCTGCTTGCCCTCGCGCTGGCCGGTTGTTTTGTCGCCGTCACGAGGATGAAGGCCGACTCGCGCCTGTCCATGGCGCCCGTCCGCCTCTCGGCCATCGTGCCGATCCTGCGGAACGGCGACATTGCGAGGCTCTACGCCGTGGCCTTCGCGATCTTCTTCGCCTTCATGGCCCTGCTCACCTTCCTGCCCTTCCGGCTCAAGGAGATCGACCCTTCCTACTCGGCCTTCCTGATTTCGATGGTGTATTCGGGGTTCCTCATGGGCATGGTGATGTCGGCGGGGGCCACCCGGATCATCCGGTATGCCGGCGGCGAGAAGCGGGCCATGACGATCGGGCTTGTCGTGTACGGGCTCGCCATGCTGGCTTCCAACGTGCCCAGCGGCGCAGGCATCTTCGCCATCATGTTCGTCATGTGCGGGGGGATGTTCTTCGTCCATGCCGTCGCCATGGGGACGATGAACAAACTCGCCGAGGAGAACCGCGCCGTCGCCAACGGGCTCTACATCTCCATCTACTACACGGGGGCGGCCCTGGGCTCCTACGTGCCGGGTCTGATCTACCAGGGCGCCGGCTGGGCGGCATTCACCCTCACCCTGACGGCGGCCATCGCCGCCGCCGTCGCGATCACCCGGGGGCTGAAGATCTCCGGCTGACGCGGGTCCTCATCGCCCCAGGTCTGTCGCCGCGCGGTTCAGGCTGCTTCCCTGCGCGCTGCGGCCGGCAGGCGGCGTCCCTGCTCATCGGTTCCCGGCGGGCGAAACGTTGCGATCGCCGATGCCGGATCGCGGTGAAATAAGCCTGGTTCCCCGCAGGCAGCACCCCCCCTGAAAATCAGCGAAAAAGCCCAGAGCTCGAAAGCATTCCGGTAAAAAATTTGCATGCCCTATGTCGGGCTTGACGCCTGGCGGACAACCGCATTCCGGCCTGTTGTTGCGATGCAGGACAAACGCCAGCCCCGTCGGAAGAAGAGTTCCTGTGTCCCCCTGACAGGTGGGCCCAGCGGAAGTGTAGGGCGCTGTGTACAGTCCGTCGACGCCGGCGGGAAAAAACGTATAGGAAGGGAACTGCAGCACAATGAAACGAGCGGCAATTTTTTGGCTACTGGCTATTGTCTTTGCGGCGATGGCGCCTGTCTCCGCCCTGGCTGACTGGAAGGTCCACTACACGGGCAAGGCGGGGCAGATGTTCGGCTACGGCGGGCGGGGGAGTTTTTCCTCGAAGGCCCAGTGCGAAGCCGCCCGGACAAGCCGGCCGGGGTTCGAGAGGAATAACTCCTATTGCAGCGGCTTCGACCCCCCGAAGCCCTACGTCGCCCCCGCGCCGGCCTATCGGCCGCCCTCCGGGCAGCAGGCCGGCGGGCAGGTCCAGCAGCCCGACCCGGCGGTACTCGAGGCCCAGCGCAGGCAGGAGGAAGAGGCCGCGAAGCAGCGCGCGCAGATCGCCGCCATGGAACAGGCGGCCGCCGTGATGCAGCAGCAGCAGTTCGACCAGGGCAGGAGCACCCTTGCCAACGATCTGCGCAACCGGCTGAACGCCTCCGGGGGAACGGGCGGGCAGTCGCTGAGCGACTGCTGGGCGGCCCGTGCGGGCCAGGCATCCCAGCGAGGCGACCGGGCCGCCGCGAAAACCTACGCCGACTACTCCATCGCGGCCCGGGAAGGCAAGTCCGTCCCGGCGTGCCAGGCGGCGGGTCAGTCCCCCGCGGTCCCCATGCCGCAGGGCGTGACCATCGTCGATGACAATCCGGTGCGGCGGCTGACGGAAGAAAAGCGGCAGCTCGACACCCGGATCGCCACCCTGTCCGGCAAAAGGGCAGAGGCCCGGGCGACGGCGGAGAAGAAGAAAGCCGAGGTGGAGACCCTGGAAAAAGCAAGCCGGAGCGCGACGGACCCGAAGGCGAAGGCGGAGACGGACACCCTCCTGGCCGAGGCGAAAAAAGCCCTCGCCGATGCTCAGGAGCAGGACAGCAGGGCCACGCAGGAGATCAACCGGGCGCAGGAAGAGCTGAAGGTGGTCAACGAGGCGAAGGCGCGAGCCGAACAGTCACGGTCCGGCGCATCGGCCGGCGGCAACGCGGCCCGCTGAGAACAGGAATCATCCCGAAGGGGAATCCTATTGATGAAGGGAAGGGAAGACAGATGATAAGGACAAGAATGCTGATTGTCATTGCGGCCGTGCTGCTCTGCGCAACTTCGGCCTGGGCCCAGCAGGCCGTCCCGGAGGCGGCCAAGAAGCACTTGCTTGCCGGGATCGACGCCATCGAGAAAGCGAAAACGCCTTCGGATGTCGACAGGGCCGTGGGGGAGTTCGAGGCGGCTGCGAAGATCGCCCCCGACTCGCCCGAGGCATACTATTTTCTCGGCAAGACCCTCTCCATGACCCGCGGCAGGACCAAGCAGGCCATCGACGCCTACAACCGCTACCTGGCCCTCGCGCCCAATGCGCCCGACGCGGCGAAGGTGAAGGCCGAGGTTGCCGAGCTGGAAAAACTCCGGGCCTGGGCGCGCAAGTCGGGCTCCATCGGCATGGCCGCCGTGGCCCTGCCCGACGGGTTCTACCTCCGCAGCGTCTACCCCGCCTCGCCGGCTGCGGCGGCGGGCCTCAGCCAGGGCGACAAGATCGTCGCCGTGGACGGAAAACAGACGAAGGGCCTCTCCCTTCTGCAATTCAGCGAATTGCTGGACGGCGCGCCCGGATCGACCTGCACCATGGACGTGGTGAGAAAGGCGCAGCCCGTGAAGGTGAGCTTCAAGCGCACCGAGCCCTTCGGCAACAAGGCCCTGTTCCAGGAGATCGACGGCGGCGATCTCGGGGCCGAGGTTGCCCAGTCGAAAACCCCCGTGGCGGTCTTCTTCTGCACGAGCTACAACACGGATTGCGCGACCCTGAACCGGATGTCCATGCGGTTCCTGGGTCCTTACCGGGGCAAGGTGAAGTTCGTCACGATCAGCGTGGACGAGACCCCGGAGCTGGCGAAGAAACTCAACATCACGACCATCCCCACGACGCTGCTCTACAAGAACGGCGATCACGTGGGGACGGTCAAGGGCAATAACTTCAACGAACTGCTGCAGAAAATGAACGTGATGGTCGCCGAGGACTCGGCCCCCCAGCAGGGCGCCGCTCCGGCGCAGGCGGGCCGCCCGGCGCCTGTCGGCCAGGAAGCGCCGTCCGGGGGGCGAGGCAGGCGGTAATCGAACAGATCGAACAGACATTGGAAAATAAAAAGCCCGGTCGTTGTGACCGGGCTTTTTATTGTGCCGCTTCAGTATTTGCCCTGCTTCAGCTCCGGTGGAGGCTTCGGTGTCTTCACCTGCGGCGGCTGCGGCCACATGGTCGGGACGCAGACCACATTGGCGACGCGGTCGGGCGGCTCGACCGTTCTCCGCGCATCGTCCTCGCAGCCGCGGATGGCCTCGTCGGATGTTTTGTATTTCCCGGTGTGCATGCCGTCGTTGACGTTCATGCCCCCCTCCGACGTGCGGATCTCGACGATCCAGTAGAAGGCGTAACTTCCCTCCTTGATCTCGGGCATCTTCGTTCCTTTCGGGACGCACATCGGCGGCCGCTCCGGGTGAAAGCACTCGCAGTCCTGCGATGCCCTCCTTGCGGAGTCGTCCTGCCAGCGCGCGAGCAGTGCGGCGCAATCGAGCTTGAGAGGGACACCGTCGTCGGACGCCGTCGCCAGCAAGGCGGTTACGGACTGCAGGGCCACGTCGGCGCGCTTTTTCCTCAATTCGGCGGCGGCCCGGGCGGCTTCGTTCTTTCTCTTGGCCTCCAGGGCCTGGCTGCGGGCCTGGCGGGCGACTTTCTCCGCCTCCGCATTTCCCCTGGCCTGGGCCTGCCGGAGGATGTCCTCGGATTTTGCAATCGAGCGGTTGTTCTGC
>JALOPC010000105.1 GCA_025454095.1 Syntrophales bacterium
GGGCAGCTACTGGCCGACGCTGAACGTGGCGGGCGTCTACACCAGCACGGAGCAGAGTCCCGAGACGGCCTCCTACAACCGGGAGAGCACCTACGGGGCTGTCACGATCAATTTCCCGTTCTTTGAAGGGGGCCTGCGGCACGCGGAAGTGCGGGAGTCGCAGTCGAAGTATCGACAGGCCGAATTCCAGTACCGGGATTTCGTGAAGTCCGTCAACGTGGAGGTGGAGAACACCTGGCTCGACCTCGTCGCCCAGAAAGGGATCTTCAAGTCCGCCCAGGACCAGCTGGCCTACGCCGAGGACAACATCCGCGCCGTGGCGAAGCAGTTCGAGTTCGGGCTCGCGAGCAGCCTCGACGTCATCGACGCCAACAACCTGCTCATTTCGGCCCAGAAGCTGATGGCCGATGCGACGTACAACTACCAGTTCTTCATCCTGCGCCTGCAGCGGGTTACGGGAATCCCCCTGATGAGCTACGTGTCCGGCCCGTCGGCCGAAGGAACCACACACTCGAGATAACGGAGGAATCGAAGCGAATGCCCAGGCGACCATTTTCCTTTCTCCCTCTCAACCCTCGATTCCGTGCGGCATCCGCCGCGTTCGTGCTTCTTGCGGCTCTGCCGCTCGCCGCATGCGGGAAGAATGAAAGCAAGGGGACCGAGGAAAAGACGATCAACGTTCAGGTCAGGGCCGTGGAGACAAAATCCCTGAGGCCCTTCATAGAGACCATCGGTTCGCTGAAGGCCTTCGAACAGGTCGTCGTGTCGAGCGAGATCGAGGGGATCCTGCGCACCACGAACGTCGAGGAGGGCGCCTTCGTGTCGAAGGGAACCGTGCTGGCCCTGGTGGAGGACCGGGACTACGCCAGCGAGCTCCGGAGGGTCGAGTTTGCCCTGAAGCAGGCCGAGGCGACGCTCGTCAACGCCAAAGCGGAGCACGGCCGCAAGGAGGCCCTCTACCGGGAGGAACTCGTCACGAAGCAGCAGTTCGACGACGTGGCCACCCGCCTGGCCGTCGCCGACGCCGAGGTCGAGCGCTCCAAGGCCGCCCTGGCCATTGCGAAGGAACGCTACGCCAAGACCCGCATCCTGGCCCCCATGGCGGGGTTCATCAGCGAGAAGAAAATCTCCCAGGGCGAATACGTCCGCAACGGCACCCCCCTGTACACGCTGGTCCAGATCGACCCGCTGAAGCTGCTCTTCACCGTGTCGGAAAAGGACATCGGCCGGCTCAAGGTCAGCCAGGACGTCCAGTTCAAGGTGGATGCCTACCCCGAGCGGGAGTTCAAGGGACGGGTCACGATCCTCTACCCGACGATCGACGAGCGCACGCGAAGCCTCACGGTCGAGGCGCGGGCCGCCAACCCCGAGAAGCTGCTCAAGCCGGGACTGTTCGCAAAAGTCATGCTCTACACGACCGAGGCGAGGGACACGGTCGTGATCCCCGTGACCTCCATGCTCTACGAAGGCAAGAGCGTGAAGGTGTTCCTCGTCGAGGGGGACCGGGCCAAGGAGCGGATCGTCAAGGTCGGGAACAAGTACGACGACACGATGGAGGTCATCGAGGGGTTGAAAGGCGGCGAGACCCTCGTCGTCGTCGGTCAGCAGAACCTCGCGGAAGGGGTGAAAGTCCATGTGGCTCGCTGACACCTCGATCCGGCGGCCCGTTACGGCGACGATGTTTCTCATGGCCCTCGTCGTCCTGGGCATCGTGAGCTACCCGTCGATCGGCGTCGATCTCTACCCCAAGGTCGATTTCCCCATCGTCAACGTCACGACGCGCCTGATCGGGGCAAGCCCCGAGATCATGGACATCGACGTGACGGACAAGATCGAGGAGTCGATCAACACGATCAACGGCGTCAAGACGATCAGCTCCCAGAGCGTCGAGGGGACGTCCGTCGTCACCGTCGAGTTCGAGCTGGAAAAAGACATCGACCTGGCCGTGCAGGACGTGCGGGAGAAGATCTCCATCATCCGGGCGAAGCTCCCCACCGACATCGACGAGCCCATCATCCAGAAGGTGGACCCCGACGCCACCCCGGTCCTGTGGCTGAGCCTCTCGGGAAGCCGCTCGATCGGCGAGCTGTCCACCTATGCCGATGAGGTCCTCCAGGAGAAGCTGCAGAAGGTATCGGGGGTGGGGGCCGTCAACGTCACGGGCCTGCGGCTCCGGCAGGTGCGCATCTGGCTGAACCTGGACAAGCTCAAGGCCTACCAGATCACGTCCAGCGACGTCTCGCAGGCCCTGGCGCGGGAAAACGTGGAGATCCCCGGGGGGCGGATCGAGAGCCTCTCCAAGGAGTACTCCATCAAGGTCAAGGGGGAATTCCCCCGCGTCTCCGATTTCAACGATCTCATCGTGGCCTATTCCAAAGGGGCCCCCGTGCGCATCCGGGACATCGGGCGCGCCGAGGACGGCATGGAGGAGAGGCGCTCCATCGCCCGTCTCAACGGGGAGACGGCCGTCGGGCTCGGCATCCAGAAGCAGTCGGGGACCAACACCGTCGAGGTGGTCGACCTCGTCAAGAAGGAACTGGCGAAGGTCCAGAAGACCCTGCCGCCGGGGATGAACCTCAGCATTTCCTTCGACCAGTCCCGTTTCATCAAGACCTCCATCAACGAGGTGCAGCACCACCTGATCATCGGCGGCCTGCTGGCCGTTTTTGCCGTCTTCCTCTTTCTGAAAAACGTCCGGACGACGCTCATCAGCGCCCTGGCCCTCCCGATCTCCGTCATTGCCACGTTCACCCTCATCTACGCTTTCGGGTTCACCTTCAACAACATGACCATGCTGGGCCTGACCCTGTCCATCGGGCTGCTCATCGACGACGCCATCATCGTCATCGAAAACATCTACCGCAACATCGAGGAGGGGATGCAGCCCCGGGAGGCGGCATCCTTCGCCACGGCGGAGATCGGCCTCGCGGTCATGGCGACCACGATGGCCATCGTGGCCATCTTCCTGCCCGTGGCCTTCATGAAGGGGATCATCGGGCGCTTCTTCTGGCAATTCGCCCTCACCGTGGTCTTTGCCGTCCTCGTGTCGCTCATCATCTCCTTCACCCTGACGCCCATGATGTCCTCCCGCTATCTCAAACCCCACGGGCAGGTCGCTCCCGGTCCCCGATCGAAACGCCTGAGCCCGGTCGTCCAGCGGATGCAGGGCATGGGGGACTGGCTGGAGAAGCGATACGACGAGATGGAGAAGCTCTACCGCCGCTTCCTCGCGTGGTGCCTGGCGCGGCGGGTTACCGTGCTTGTCGTCGCCACGGTCGTATTCATCCTGAGCCTGGTGATGACCCGGTTCATCGGCAAGGAATTCGTGCCGCCCGAGGACCAGAGCCAGTTCATCGTCCGCCTCGAGGCGCCCATCGATTATTCCGTCGATTCCACGGATCAGCTTTTTCGCAAGGCCGAGGCGATCGTCAAGGAGATCCCCGAGATCACGAGATTGTACTATTCCCAGGGAGGCGGCCGGTTCCGGGAGGTCAACAAGGCCGTCTTCATGATCACGTTGCAGCCGAAAAAGGAACGGAAGCGGAGCCAGCAGGACATCCAGGCGCTCATCCGCAAGGAGTTGTCCCGGATCCCGGGCCTCAAGGCCAGCGCCGAAAACATTTCCCTGATCGGGGGCGGGCAGCGAAACGTGCCCATCCAGTACTCGATCCGGGGAACGGACCTCGACGCCCTCCAGAAGTATGCGAGACAGATCACGCGCGATTTCGCGAAGCTGCCCGGGATCGTCGACGTGGACACCTCCCTGGAGACGGGAAAACCGGAGGTCAAGGTCTATATCGACCGGGACAAGGCGGCGGACCTGGGGGTCAACATCGCGACGATCGCCGAGGCGGTCAACTTCCTGATCGGAGGCGAGGTCGACGTGACCAAGTACAAGGACGAGGCTCGGGGACGGCGCTATGACGTCCGGGCGCGCCTCGAACCGCAGGACAGGACCAATCCGGCCGACATCGGGCGGATCTACGTACGCTCCCGGGACGGACGCCTTGTGGAGCTGTCCAACGTCGTACAGATTCAGGAGGGAGGCGGGCCCAGTATCATAAACCGCGTCGACCGGCAGCGGGCCGTGACCGTCTTCGCCAACCTCGAGAGAAAACCGATGGGGCAGGCCATGGCGGAACTCGACGGGATTACGGCAAGCGTGCTCCCCTCCGATTTCACGGCAAGCTACAAGGGCCAGGCCAACGTGATGCAGGAGTCCTTTCAGTACCTGCTGTTTGCGATCCTGCTCGGCGTCATCATGGCCTACATGGTCCTGGCGGCGCAGTTCGAGAGCTTCATCCACCCCTTCACGGTTCTGCTCTCCCTCCCGTTGTCCTTCATCGGCGCCTTCGGGGCCCTCCTGCTGACCGGGAAGACCCTCAACGTGTTCAGCTACATCGGGCTCATCCTGCTGATGGGTCTCGTGAAGAAAAACGCCATCCTTCTCGTGGATTATACCAACACCCTGCGGGCCCGCGGGGTGGCCCGACGGGAAGCCATCCTGGAGGCGGGACCCGTCCGGCTGCGCCCCATCCTCATGACGACCGTCGCCATGATCTTCGGCATGCTGCCCGTTGCCTTCGGCGTCGGGGAAGGCGCCGAGACCCGCTCTCCCATGGGCGTGTCCGTCATCGGCGGCCTGCTGACATCGCTGTTTTTGACCCTCGCCGTCGTCCCGGCGGCCTACGACCTGTTCGACGACGGCCAGGAGTGGCTGAAACGCGGGGAATACAGGAAGCTGGCAACGCGGGACTACTGGCGCATGCGGGTGAGCCAGATACCCGGCCTGCTGGGAAAGATCCGACAGGCCCCGGCAGGGGCGGCGTCGCTCTGGAAAACGGCGAAAACAATCCCCGGCTCCGCCCGGTCGTTCGGCTCGCGCGTGGCCGGAGGGATCAGGGGCAAGCGACCCGGAAAACCGCCCGGATCGCAGCCGGACCCGCAATGAGTTGCAGAGGGGACGGATGGGAAGAGGCCGGACAGTCGGCCTGCCGTGCACGTACGCTGGACAGGAGGGGGCCATGAAGATGTTTCTGATCGTCTACTGCGACGCCGCCGACGAGGACGTCATCGACGCCTTCAAGAAGGGCGGCGTGCGGGCCTACACGAAAATGAGGGAGGTTCGGGGCGAAGGGACGGACACGGTGCCGAAACTGGGCACGCAGTGCTGGCCGGGGAAGAACAACGCCCTCTTCATCGCCGCAAGCGACGAGGAGGTGGGGTGCATCAAGGAGGCCATCCTCGAGATCCGGAAGTCGCACCCGCGTTCCGGCGTCAAGGGCTTCGTCCTGCCCATGGAGGAGAGCGTCTAGCCCGGCTCCTTCTCCACGCAGGCGTAGGCGCTGTGGTTGTGGATGCTCTCGATGTTCTCGGCCTCCACGCTGTACCAGCTGAAGTTGGAGTCGCGGTTGAGCTTCACGGCGACGGAGCGGACCACGTCCTCGACGAACATGGGGTTGGCGTGGGCGGCCTCGGTCACGTGCTTCTCGTCGACGCGTTTGAGCAGCGAGTACACCTCGCCGCTCGCAGAGCCCTCCACGAGGGCGATCACATCCTCGATCCAGAAGAATTTCCGGAAACGGACCCGGACCGTCACGATGCTGCGCTGGTTGTGGGCCCCCATGCGGCTCATCTCCTTGGAGCAGGGGCAGACGGTCGTGACGGGGACCGACACGCCCACGAGGAAATCCGTCTTCTTCCCGTCGTTTTCCCCCGTGAACCAGCAGCGATAATCCATCAGGCTCTTCGCCCCCGAGACGGGGGCGCGCTTCTCGATGAAGTAGGGGAACTCGATCTCCATGTGCGCCGACTTGGCGTTGAGCTTCTCGCGCATCTTGAGGAGGATCTTCTCGAAGCTGCGGATGTTGATCTGCCCCCGGACCTCGTTGAGGATCTCGATGAACCGGCTCATGTGGGTCCCCTTGAACTGGTGGGGCAGGTTGACGTACATGTTCACCGTCGCGTTGACGTGCTGGATGCCGTTGGCGCGGTCCTGCACGATGACGGGGTACTGGATGCCCTTGACGCCGACCTTCTTGATGTCGATCTTCCGGCGGTCCCGGCGGCTCTGCACGTCGATCATC
>JALOPC010000106.1 GCA_025454095.1 Syntrophales bacterium
AGCCCCTCCGAAAAGGAGCCGTTCAGGACCACGTCCACCGAGTCGTAGGCCGAGCGCATGGCTGACGGCGTGATCGGCGGGACCCATCGCGCAAAGACCCGCATCCGTTCCACATCCCTGCGAAACCGCTCCGCATAAGCGCCGTCGAGCAAAGGCCCCGCAAACACGGCTCGCACCTGCGGCCGCATGCCGTGGACTCTCTCCAGCGACTGAAGACACTCCACATTCCCCTTCACCGGCCGAACCCCCGCGGGCATGAAGAACAGGACACCGCCGGGGGGAACGCCGCAGGAGGCCCGCAGGTCCTGCGTCTCTTCGCCGAGCCACACGAAGGCCTTCGGCGCGAAGAAGACCCGGTCGATGCTCTCCGGGACGATTTCCCGGAGCCGGGCCCTGCCCTCCTCGCTCTGGACGATGATGGCGTCCGCGCGGTGCAGGACCCTGTCGATGACCTCCCTCCTGCCCGGCACCTTGGATTCGATGTTCATGTCGGTTCCCGAGGGGGAGACGACGAGGGGAAGGCGGGCCCGGAAGCCGGCCGGGACTTCATCGAGAAGAAGCCCGCCGGCGCGGTAGGCATTGTGCACGTGTAGGATGTCGGGGCGGAATCGCTCGATGTCCCGCACGAGGTCCTGCGCCCCGCACCCTTCCGTCGCGATGACCCGCACGTCGAGCCCCATGCCGACGAGCGAGCGGCGCCACCGCTCGGCCGTCATGGCGTTGCCCGTCACGGCCGGCAGGCCCGTTGGTGTGAGGATGAGCAATTTGAACGGGTTCACGAATCAATCTCCCTGAACGATACCAACATCACTCCAGCAGCCCGCAGGGCGAGCCGGAAGCGGGGATGCAGGAGAGCCTCGAGTTCCCGCTCGCGGTCCGCCGAGGAAAACGCGGAGAAGGCGTTCCGCACCGGGACCCGGCCCGGGTGGACCATCAGTTCCGTCGTGCCGTCGGGCAGCGAGCCGGCGAGTTCCACGAGCCTCTCCAGGTCGAGCCGGCCCTTGAGCGCAAGCCCGCGAAAATGATCGCTCGACACGATCCCGGCCGCGGCCAGCCGACGACGCGCCTCACGCCCCAGGGAAGCAAACCGCCGCGACTCTTCCAGCCGATTCGCCTCCAGGACGCCCCCCTCGGGCAGGTCCGTCTCGTCGGGAATCCGCATCCTCGAGATCCCGAAGGCCTTCGCCGTTTCCGTCACGGCGCTCAGGGCCGCAGGAAAGACGTGTACGTGCTGGTGGCCGTCGATGTGGGTGACGGCGATCCCCTCGTCGAGGAGTTTCCCGATCTGGAGGGTCGTCTCCCTCGCAATCTCGGCCGCGAGGAACGCATCCCCCGCGCCTGCAAGCAAGCGGTGCGCCCCGGCCTTGCCGAGAAACTTCCCGTCGGGTCCCGCCAGTCGCGTCAGGCCCTCAGCCAGCGGACGGCCTTCGCTGAGATTCAGGTGGACCGCAAAGGAGACCCCTTCGCAGCCGCCCGAACGAACCCGTTCCAGGGCGTGACCCAGGGCGGGCCCGTTGGGCAGGATGCTCGCACTCGTCACGACCCCCGCCCGGATCGCCTCGAAGATCCCCTCGTTGCGCGCCTCGTCGGCCCCCAGATCGTCGGCGTTGACGATGAGCCGTCTCATGGGCCCTTCACCCCGGAGGCGCGGATGAAGAGGTTCCGGAAAACGTACTCCCCGCCGAAGACCTCGTGGAATTCAGCCAGGCCGCGGCGGCGCAGGGAATCGAGGTATGCGAAGAGCCCCTCGTCCATCCCGTCGTACTCGCGGGCCGTGAAGGGCCGCTGCGTCTCGCCGACGACCTCCACCGCGTCGAACCGCTCGCGGAGCCGCGCCATCACTGCGGGAAGATTTGCGATCGAGATCGCCACCAGCCAGAGCCGGCCCCGATCCGGGTCGAGCCGGCGCGGCGCGCCGTCGATGACGGCAAGGAGATGCTTCGCCCCGTCGCACCCCCCGTAACGGGGCCCGAAGGGCCTGCATCCCGGCGTCTGGGGCGGTGTCGCGATGATGGCGTCGAAACGCTCGCCCTCTTCGAGCGATTCGTACCAGGAGCCGGCCCTCGTCTCGATGCAGCCCGCAAACCCGTTGTGCGCGGCGTTTTCCGTTGCCGAGGCCAGGGCCGCGGGGTCCAGGTCGACGGCAACGACACGCCCGGCGCCAAGCCCGGCTGCGGCCAGGGAGAGAACCCCGCTGCCGCAGCCCAGCTCGAGGACCCGCTCCCCGGGCCGAACGTCGAGCCGGCGGGCCAGTTCCACCGTGGACGGCGGCGGTACGTGAACGTTTGCCGGGAGCCGGAGCCTGACGGGCCCGGCCGGCAGGTCGATCGTCATCTCCCTTGCGTCCCGCGCCGCCGCGGGGCCGCGTGCGAGCCGGGCGGACAGGATCCGATCGAGCAGGGCGGGAAAATCCATGCCGGCCCAGCGGGCCGAGAGGGCCAGCGCCTCCTCGGGCTCCATGCTCGGCGTAACGTTGGCTTCCATGAAGAAGAAGGTGCCCCCCGGCGAGCGGCGCACGTCAAAGCGGCCGTAATCCCTGAGCCCGAGCGCCCGGAAAGCGGCAAGGGACCAATCCGCAAGCTCCCGGAGCTCGGCCGGCGCAAGGTCCGCCCGCACCGCGTCCCGCCGGCCCGGCAGGACGTGCCGGAGCTTGAACGTCTCCGTCAGGACCCCCGTTTCCCCGCCCTCCGCCAGCCACTCCAGGGGGGGAAGCACCTCGAGCCCCCGGGGCCCGCCGACGACGGAAACGGCAAATTCCCTGCCGGCGATGAATTGTTCCACGAGGACGGGCTGGTTGAACCGCGACAGAAGTTCCTGGAGACGATCCCGGGCATCGGCGCCGCTGCCGGCAACGGCGAGGCCGCGGCTCATGTGCTCGGCCGACGGCTTGAGAATGTACGGGGGGGTCAGCCAGGGCGGGATCGGGTCGCCCGCGGCGCCGCACAGGATACCGGGCGGCACCGGGATGCCGGCAGCC
Organism: Syntrophales bacterium; assembly: GCA_025454095.1. Lineage (GTDB taxonomy): Bacteria > Desulfobacterota > Syntrophia > Syntrophales > UBA2192 > UBA2192. The sequence goes on from JALOPC010000106.1 coordinate 2,978, forward strand.
GCAAGGCGGGCCTTGGCCGCAGCCTTGTCGTCGGCAAGCGCGCAGGCCCGCGCATCGGAGCCGACGACGGCGATCCCGTGGGATTCGAGAAACGACCGCACCAGCGAGCGGAAGCGCCCGCGTCCCCCGTAGGTGTCCGTGTGATCGATGACGAGATCGCACCGTCCGGCAAGATCGGCGAGGTGAAGCTCGATCCGCTCCGAGTCCACAAGCAGGAAATCGTGGCCGAGAGCCGCAAGTCCTTTGGAAATGGCTGCGGCGCAGCCGCAGGGGGATGATGCCGTGTGGATGATTCCCACTCGCATGAACGAATCCAATTTTCCGGAATGATTTGCGTTTCAAGGTAGACGAAGCGGACTTGAAAGTCAACGCCGCAAACGGGGGTAGCGGCCCGATACCCCTCTCCGTTGGCACGATTCTTTCATATTCAATTTATCTGATGAACATTTCCAAGGGATGAAAACCCGTTACGGCATTCATCCCGCACGGGGCGAGACAGACCATGCAGGTTCTCCAGGGAAACGGCGAAATCATTCAGGCACTCCAGAAGATCCCGAAGCTCCAGGCCTTCGACAAGAAGGACCTCCGCAAGATCCTCAGCTGCAGCCAGATCCTGAAATTCGCGCCCGGCGAAATGATCGCCCGGGAGGAAGAGCCGGACCACCGGATCTATTTCATCGTCTCGGGGAAAGTCCGGGTCACCCGCCAGGGGGTGGAGATCAAGGTCCTCGCGCGGACGGGCGACGTCTTCGGCGAGATGCGGCTGCTGTCCGTTTCGAACCGGACATCGTCGGTATCGGCCGTCGACGAGACGGTCTGCCTCGCCACGGACGTGGCCGCCATGGAAAACCTCCGGAAAGAGGACCGGGTGGCCTTCGCAGCCATCTACTACATGGTCATGGCCGAGGTCCTCGCCCGCAGGCTCAAGGAGACGAGCGACGAGCTGACGCGGGTCCGGGGCGAGCTGCAGCGGCTCAAGACCTCGACAGGCCTGGCCGACACGGTCGGCTCCGCGTGAAGAACCTTCCATCATTCCGCGACTCCAGACACCCCCTTCCACAGAGACATCCGCGGCCCCCGACGGCCTCCGCACTCTCCGGGCAAAACCCGTTTGTGTTCGCCCCCGATCTCTGGTAATAAGAAGCGCTCGCGGGACCGAGTCCGTACCGGTCCCTGCGAAGCCCGGAACCCATGAAACGACACTACATCCTGAGCGCCCTGGCCCTTGTCGCATTCTTCTCCATCGGGGCGTACCTGTTCTTCCACTACGACCTGCATGTGTTCTTCTCCGACCGCGAACGGGCGGTGGAACGGCTCACTTCCTACGACCCGTACGACGAGATCATCTTCGTCGCCCTGCAGATCCTGCAGGTCATCTTCGCACCGATCCCCGGCGAGGCGAGCGGGTTCATCGGCGGTTACCTCTACGGCCCGTACCTCGGGACGGTGTACTCGACGATCGGGCTCACAATCGGATCCTGGATTGCCTTCCTGCTGGCCCATCTCTTCGGCCTGCCCCTGGTGGAGCGAATCGTCAAACCCGAAACGCTGCGCCGGTACGACTACGTCCTGGAGCACAAGGGGGTTTTCATCGCCTTCTTTCTTTTCCTGATCCCGGGGTTCCCGAAGGACTACCTCTGCTATATCCTCGGGCTGTCCCATATGCGGGCCCCGACCTTTCTCGTCATCTCCACCGTGGGCCGGCTCTTCGGCACCATCATGCTGTCCACCTTCGGGAGCTTTGCGCGCAACAACCAGTTCTGGCCACTCGCCGGCCTGCTCGCGTTCACGGGCCTGTGCCTGCTCGTCGCCTATGTCTACCGGGAAAAGTGGCTCGAGAAGATCAGGGAGAGGGCCACGAAATACGACGGCGGCCCCCCGGTGGCGGGAGCGTGAGGAAAGGGTATCGGGGATAGGGTCTAGGGTATCGGGGCGGAAGAAGATTTCTTCTGTAAAATAATCTTAACACCTTCAGCCCCTATACCCAATACCCAATACCCGACACCCTATCTGTACTGCGTGAAGCTGAAGGGGTCGGCGACGCGGCGGAGGCCTTCGTCGATCTCCCCGTAGCTCGCCAGGTAGAACTCCATCGTCTTGCCCGGGGGAATCGCCTTCTGGAGTTCCTCCATGATCTGGGTCGAGGGCTCGGCCAGGACGAGCTTGATGGTCTTCGCGCTGTTCTCCAGAACGATGATCTTGCGCTCCATGGCGTAGCGCTCGCCGATGACTTTCTGCAGCTGGGGGTTGGGCTGGTAGTCCTTCATGGACAGGATGGGCATGTTGAAGTGCTTCGAGAGGGCCGTCAGGTACCCGCGGCTGTTGATGTACCCCAGCTCGATGAGAAGCAGCCCCAGGGGCCTTGTGTGGCCCCACTTTTCTTTGATCTTCTTCTGTTTCGAGAGGGCCTCGTCCAGCTGCTCCCGGGTGACCAGCTTCTGGTCCACGAGGATCTCGCCGATCGTTTTGCGCTTGTTGGAGTAGTACAGGGCACGGTTGATCTTCTCCTGCGAAACCCCCATTTCGAACAGGATCTCGCCGAGATACTTTCCCGGCTGCTCGGCCTTGATGCGCAGGGCCTGGTCCAGCTGGTCCCGGCCGATGATGCCCTTTTCTACGAGAATCTGCCCCAGGGTCTTTTCGCCGCCCGGTCTCGGTTTATTGTCCATCTCTTCCTCTCGCTTCTTCGCTGTTCGTTCCGACCCAGGGACTGCATGCGCGGACTGAGCTGAATGTTTAATGAGCAAGTTCCATGCCATGCCCGGCAGCCCTGCGGCTTGACTTGCGGCAAGGGGTATGAGAGCATCGCAGCAGGGTTTCGGGCATCGGGCTAAAGGAAATCAAGTCATTTGTCTTCGAACAAGTTCAACCTCAAAGTCCTGCTTCTTCTCTCCTCGGGCCACCTCGTCACGGACCTCTACCAGGGGGCGCTGCCCGTCATCCTGCCTTTTCTCAAGGCAAAGCTCATGCTCTCCTACACGGCCACGGGCACGATCCTGCTGGTGGGCACGCTGACGTCCTCGATCATCCAGCCCCTGTTCGGCTACCTCTCGGACCGCAAAGAAAAACCCCTGCTGCTTCCGGTGGGCTGCCTCTGCGCGGGGGC
>JALOPC010000371.1 GCA_025454095.1 Syntrophales bacterium
GTTCGAAGAGAGCTATTTCACCGAGCGGGCGGGACTGGCCGACGAGTACTACCACAACGTGCTCGTCTACGCCTTCGTGGAGTTTCTCAAGGTGCCGGGTAACCGCAGGAAGCTCCGGAAGTGCCCGCGCTGCGCTGCGTTCTTCATTGCCGATCCTGCCCGGACGAAGGGGAAGACGTGTGCGCGATGCGCTTCCGCACGGCCGCACCGGGCACAAAAGGACGGGCCCGGCGCGGCCGCGAAGAGGCGGGAAACGTAAGGGCAGGGATCGAAACGGCGGCTGTCGGAAGAACAGATTCCAGGCCAGGGTCGCCTCGGTGTCGCGGGCACGGTAGACCTTTCTCCAGGTCACTCCTGCGCTCAGGCTGCCGTTCGTCCCGCAGGCGAACTGGTCCTGGAGGGAAAGCTCGATATCGTTGTGAGAGTCCCCGAGGACGTGGTAGACGTCCCTGCCGAACAGGTGGAGTTGCCTCTGCTCGCCGATAGCACGGAGTTCGCCTGCCGATCCTCCCGCGCCCAGGGCCCATCGCTCTTCCGATCGCCCGCCGAGATCCCCCTCGGCCTCGACCGTCGCGTAGACGAGGCCCGCGAACGGGATCTTCCACGCAAGCCCGGCTCCCGTCGCCAGATCGTAGAGTAGGTGGTCCGCGCCGTCCTCGCCGAGCCTCTGGCGCAACCCCGTCCGCACCTTCCAGGAGAGGGGCGTGAAGAAATCGTCGCGCGGGGAGATGGAGACGATGTCGATGAGATCCACGTTCTGCAGTGTGGGCCGCTGGCTCTCGACGCAGTAGCGGAATCCCAGCTCCGTGAAGAGAATCTGGCTTCCCTCGACGTAGCCCCTGTCGTCGTCCATGAGACCGTGGTAGGCGGGACGCAGTTTCATCTCGACGAACGAATCGTTGTCCCGGATGCCGGCCCCTGCCGCCGTAATCGCCCTTGCCCGCGTCTCCCATGCGGCCGCTCTACAACCAAGAAGCCGGCCGGGGCGAAGATTGTCCGCGCGCTGGGTGCACGGTCCTGCAATGCGGTGCGGCAATAGGCCACCCCTGCAAGTTCCGCATGGTGGAAGGTGATTTCGCTTGACAATGAGCCTGTATCTGGTAAAAACGCCGGACAGCAAGACGGATCAGCTCCATCATCCGACATCGGGATGCAATCGACGCTGAAGGGACAGGCTGACCGGGAAGGGGACGCGGGCATCACGGCGGTCCCACGGCGATGCGTATGACGTAACCACCGGCTGCGCAACGGATGCGACCCGGTGCGGTTCGACCCGGAGAGAGAGTGCGGTGCCGCAGGGCATCGCGAACGTCAATAGCGGCAGCCCCTGCTCATGAGGGCGGCCGCCGGCAGCCCACCCGGATTCTTTCACAAGGAACCCTGCATTTCCCAGCCTTCAGCCGTCCCGGCGGCATCCCGTTTCTGCGCTCCAATTCCGGCCCTGCGAGCGGGGCCGGTTCGATTCCGGAAATCTCTACGCGAGGAGGACACACGATGAACGGTATGGGCAAACTGTGCCGGACGGGTCTTGTCGCCCTGGGACTGATTCTGGTGGCGGCCCTGACGGCGGGACCGGCCCTGGCGGCGAAGGCCGCCGAGACGGTGTATCTCAACGGAAACATCTACACCGTGGACGCAAAGCAGCCGAAGGCCACGGCCGTGGCCATCACCGGCCAGAAACTCGTCTACGTGGGAAGCGACAAGGGCGCGAAGGCCTACGTCGGCAAGACGACGAAGGTCGTCGACCTCAAGGGCAAGACCGTGCTTCCCGGCCTCATCGAGGGGCACATGCACTACACCGGCGAGGGGCAGAAAATGCTCCAGGTCTACGTGTTCTGGTCCCCCAAGGCCGAAATCATGGCCAAGGTGAAGGCCGAAACGGAGAAGCTGCCCGCCGGCACGTGGATCATCGGCCGCGGCTGGAACCAGGAAGTGTGGCCCGACAAGAAGTTCCCCACCAAGGAGGAACTGGACGCCGTGGCGCCCAATCACCCCGTCATGTTGACCCGTACCTGCGGCCACGCCATCTGGGTCAATTCCAAGGCGCTTGCCGTGGCGGGCGTCGACAAGAACACCCCCAACCCCGCCGGCGGGACCATCGACAAGGATGCCAGCGGCAACCCCACGGGCATCCTCCACGAGACGGCGCGCAACCTCGTCCGCAGCAAAGTCACGCCCATGACGAACGACAGGCTCAAGGAGGCCATGATGAAGGCCCAGGAGGAGCTGTTCTCCTACGGGATCACCTCCGTCTTCTCCGCGGGCACCTCGGGAACGATGTCGAGCGTCCTGGAGACGGACCTCATGAAGGAGCTCTACGGGAAGGGTCAGCTGAAGATCCGGATCTACAACACGATCAATGAGGGCGACGACGCGAAGGCGTACTACAAGAAAGGGCCCGAGATCGGCCTCTTCGGAGACCGCCTGACGGTGCGCTGCATCAAGTTCTACGCCGACGGGTCCCTGGGCGCCCGCAGCGCGCTGCTGCTCGAGCCCTACAGCGACAAGCCCGGCGAAAAGGGCGTGGAGCGGATGTCCTACGATGCCCTGTACAAGGGCTACACGGAGGCCCGCAAGAGCGGCTTCCAGGTTTCGACCCACGCCATCGGCGACGGCGCGAACCGCCGCGTCGTCGACCTCTACGAGAAGGTCCTGAAGGAGCAGCCCCTGAAGGACCACCGCTTCCGCATC
>JALOPC010000107.1 GCA_025454095.1 Syntrophales bacterium
ACAGGCGAAGCGCGGGTCGTGCGAGCCGGGCCTGAACTCGAGGAAGCTGTACTCCGCGGCCCCGTGGATCACGAAGGGGTCCTTCCGCATGATCTCCCGTGCCTCGTCGATTCCCACGTTGGTAATGATGGCCCCTCCGACCCGCGGGTGCTGGGGGCCGGAGACGATGAACTTTTCCTGCTTGTAGTACTCGGCCAGGAATGCCCGGTGATCCGCCAGCAGGGAGTCGATGACCTCCAGGGGCTTTGTGTACGTGCTCGTGATGATGACCATAACGGCCTCCTTTGGTAATAACGGTCCGGCGAGGGTTCGTGTCAGATCCCGTCCTGGATGTATTTGAACCCCAGCTTCATGGACAGCTCGGCCCGTAGATCGTTCCTGTCTTTCACGGCCCGCGCTGCCTAATCGGGGCCGCATGTCCCGCAGCAACAGCTCTCGCCCGCCGCCTTTGCGAAAGCCTCCCGCCCCTCGCGATAGGAAATCGCGGCAATCACGACGGCCCCGGCCGCGTCGATGCCCCCGATGCCCGTCAGTTCGTACCCCGCGCTTGCCGCGAGCAGGACCCAGGAGAGCCACAGGCAGACGCGGCTGCACTGCGCATCGGCCAGGATGGCCTCCGAACGGATTTGCCGCCCCACCCTCGTCTTGTAACGGATCAGGAGCCCCATGGCGGAAATGGAGATCAGGGCGATGACAATCCCCCAGAATGTGGTCTCCGGCATCATGCCGCGATATACATTCAACGCGGCCGTGGCAATGAGCCCTGCCGAGAGGACGTAGAATGCGGACCCTGTAATGCGCAGGGCGCTCCTTTCGAACCGGTCGGTACCGCTGGCAGGGTCTTTCCGGATGCGGCGGATCATGTGCCATACGCCGATGCCGGAGACCACTTCCACGAAGGAATCCAGTCCGAAGCCCAGGAGGCTGAGGGCGTCGTCGTCGACACCGAAATAGACCGAGGCAGCGCCTTCCAGGATGTTGTACGCGATCGTCAGCACGGCCAGGATCGAGGCCAGTCCGTACAGGGATGCGTTATGCGCAGCGGGACTTTCCAAGGCGTTCACCCGGGCCCGGTTGCGGTTATTTCACCCGGATCGACTCGATGATCACGGGGCTGCGGGGACAATCCGAGGAAAAGGGTCCCTGCGCTCCCGTCGGCACGTTCGAGATGGCATCCACCACGGAAGACGGCGTAGCCGTAGTCGCGGGCGCCGTGGTTGAGCGGCGCGTTGTCGACGACGTTGATGAAGAACTGCGCCGTGGCGGAATCCACCACGGAGGTGCGCGCCATGGCCAGGGTGCCGCGTTCGTTCTTCAGGCCGTTGGCGGCTTCGTTCTTGATGGGCGGCCGGGTGGGCTTCTGGGCGTAGTAGCGGTTGAACCCCCCGCCCTGGATCATGAATTTGGCGATGACCCGGTGAAAGATCGTCCCGCTGTAAAAGCCGTCGTCGACGTACTTCAGGAAATTTTCGACCGTGATGGGCGACTTGTCCCGGTAAAGCACGGCCTCGATTTCGCCCTTGTTGGTCTTGATCACGACGGTCGGGTTTCCCTTGCCGGCGTCCTGCGCAAGCGCCGGGCCTGCGATCAAGGACAAAACGAGCACGATCCACAGAATCTTCTTCATGCGGGGTCTCCTTTGCGTGCACAAAAAATTTTCAGGGGGAAGTGTAGAGGATGCCGGCCGGGATGTCCAGAGGGGAGTCGTGCGGCTGTCGGATTCGACCTGTCATCGGCAGGTCCTTCGGCACATGTCGGCGCATGCCGAGAAGGCAGAACCTGCCGATGATCTTCCGCGGATCGGGGGGCAGAAAACCGGTCCCGCCCCTGGCTACTTCTCGACGGGGACGGAGAAATGCTTGAAATACAGATCGTCGTCGTTAACCCCTACGTTGTCGATCATGATGAGATGGACCTGGCCCCGGATTCCCGGAGCCCCCGCGGCGTCGAGATCCCACACGGTCAACCCCTCGAGTTCCTCCATGTAGGTGGTGTTGGAATGATGGTAGCTGACGTTGATCCAGCCCACGCGGATCCCGGTTTTCGGGTCGAACACGAAGATTCCCCCGCCACCCCCACGGTCCGAGGAGAGGTAGAGAAGCCCGCTCTTTCTGGAAAAAGCGCCGCCCTGCGCGCTGTTGACGCGGATCGGGGTCCCCTGTTCGTCGTAGAGCCGCAGCAGGTGGGAGTACCGCAATTCGAGCTTTCCGTTTTTGATCTCGCGGCGGTACACGAACAGGCCGCCATTGTCGTCCGAGTTGGAGGTGTAGAGAAGGCCGTCAGCCGGGTTGACGGCGCACCAGGGTGCGTGCGTCTGGATTTTATCGTCGAGATTTCCCTCGGCGACGTAGTTCAGCATACCGGGCTCGAACACGACAATCTTGCAGGGCAGCTTCCCCTCGAGGGGGACGTAGAGATGACCGTCGTAGTAATCGAGATGCCCGAAGTGGTTGTAGCCCTCGTCCCGCAGGAATCGCGGGATGTCGATGTTCCAGATGCCCCGGGCTCGTTTTGCACTCGTCACCCCTTCGTTAAGGCTGTAGGTGACCGGGAATTTCCAGATCGTCTTGTTCTGCGCGATGTACCAGTTGCGGTCGTCGTGCGTCACTCCCTGGCATTCGTCGCTCCACCCGGGTTCCCGATCATGGGGGTGATCGCCGAGGAACGTGTACCGGAAGTTCCCCCACGCACGGCGCAAGGTCACAACCGACGTGCAAAGGTTTCCGTCCCCGTCGTAGATGACAACCTCCATGGTCTCCGTCGATTTGGGGGTTGCGCCCACGTGGGAAATCTCGAAATGGATGTTTTCCTGGAACGTGTGCAGGCCCTTGGGAACGCCTCCGGGAGTGCCCGCGGGACGGACGGCGAAGGACGAACTCTGGGTTGTCCGGTTCGGCACGTAGGCCCCGATGTGGCAGGCCTTCGGGTGCGATGGCGCGATGAAATACTGCACCTGGACCTTCACGTGGTTTTCGTCCACGTGGATGGGCCGGATGCCCTGGATCTGACAGGCAGTCTGCGCCGGGGCGGGTTGCGGGATCCCGGCGACAAGCAGGGCGGCCGCAAGAAACGACAGGACGGTCAACGATTTTCCGGTCATTGCGGGACCTCCTTTCACGTTCTCGGGCGATTTCCCGCCACGAATCCGTCAGGGCGTGTTGATCCGGAAATGAAGGGTGGAGCAGCTCTGGCCCGTGCCCCCGAAGGGCATCGACCCTGATCCCTTCGCGGTGCCGGTCACCCCTGCCCAGCCGCCCGTTCCGTTCCGGAACTGGAATTCGACCTTGTTCCCCGCGCTCGTGACGTTGGCCATGATGGAGGCGCCCTTCTTGTCCTTGAAGCGGCAGACACCGCTGGCGAACGTGTAGGTCCCGGTCATCAGGGAGAGAGTCGCCACATGGCCGTTGCAGGAGTACTGGATCCCCTCCCATCGTTCGGGAAGCGGCGTCTGCGTGGCGCTGGTCAGCGTCCCGTTCTCGACGAAGCTGTGCACGGTGATGCCGGGGTCGTCGTTCAGGTCGGCGGAGTCAACCGCGGCCGTCCCGCAGCGCTTGGCCGTGAAGGTGAGGGTCCGCGCATCGGCGTCCTGGATGGTCACGGTCATGGCGAGAAGGCAAGCGACGATCGCGAGCAGGTACGATCCTCTCTTCATGGCATACCTCCTGTTCGGTCGAAGGGTGATGCTGGGGAGTTGAGAGGGTTCGCGGCGGATCCGCGCCCGGGGTGGGAGCCCACCTGCGGACGGCCCCTTGCATCCGAAGGGGCCCGGGCTGAAGCAGCGGTGCATCGAACAGGAAACCGGCGTGTCCGGCGTCCGGGTGCACCGAGGGTTCAACCGTACATGAAAATCCGGCGGATTTCAATCCGCATTGCGTGGCCCCGTCATTCGTTGCGGGCCCGGGCGGTGGCGGCGGCGCGGTCCCTGCTCATTGTAAAGAAGCGCCATTCCATGCCCGTCGCGTGGATGCCGGGCTTCCGGTCCTGCCGCCGGCAGCAGTACCCGCGGCCGCGGCGCTCGACCGCGGCGAAGGGGCGCTCCCTGGCGCAGAGGCTGCTGTTTCTTTCCGATCCGGCTATTCCGGAATGTTCATGGTTTTCCGGGCAATGACGGGGGGGTTATTGTGCCGCCAGGCTTTCCAGTTCGTCCCAGCGCCCGTAGGCCCCGTCCAGTTCCTCTTCCAGTGCCTTCAGCCGGTCGTTGACGCGGTGAATCTCGCCTGTATTGCGGCCGGCGTAGAACGCCGGGGAGTTCAGCGTCTCCAGCAGGCGTTCCCTCTCCGCCTCCAGGGCCTCGATCTTCAGCGGCAGCTCCTGAAGCTCCCGGGCTTCCCGGTAGGACAGCTTCCGTTTTTCCTTCGGGGCCCTCTCCCTTTTCTGCTTCGGCTCGGCCGGTGCCGCCTTCGGCGGCTCGACCGGCGCCGTCCGCTGCCGGAGCCAGTCGTCATAGCCGCCCACGTACTCCTGCAGCCGCCCCCTGCCTTCGAAGACGATCGTCGAGGTCGCCACGTTGTTCAGAAAGGCGCGGTCGTGGCTGACCATGAGGATCGTGCCGCTGTATTCCAGCAGTCGCTCTTCGAGCAGTTCGAGCGTCTCCGTGTCGAGATCGTTGGTCGGCTCGTCCAGGACCAGGACGTTGGAGGGCAGGAGGAAGAGCTTGGCCAGCAGGAGGCGGTTGCGCTCGCCCCCCGACAGGGAGCTGACCGGGGAAAGGATCCGGTCCGGCGGAAAGAGGAAATCCTGGAGGTAGCCCATGACATGCCGGGAGGCGCCGCCCACGACGATCATGTCATTGCCGTCGGCAAGGTTGTCCTTCAGGGTCCCGTCTGCATCGAGCTGGGCGCGCAGCTGGTCGAAGTAGGCGACGCGGACCCCGGTTCCCAGGCGGATCGAGCCCTGCTGCGGCGCGAGTTCCCCGAGGAGAATCCGCAGCAGCGTGGTCTTGCCGGAGCCGTTGGGCCCGATGATGCCCACCTTGTCGCCGCGGAGGATCGTGGTGGAAAACCCTTCCACGATCCGGTTGTCCCCGAAGGCGAAGTGGACGTTTTGCGCCTCCACGACCAGCCGGCCGCTGCGTTCGGCCTCCTGGATCGACAGTCGGACGTTGCCCGTCTGCTCCTGCCTGCCTGCCCGCTCCAGGCGCATCGTCTCGAGCGCCCGCACCCGTCCCTCGTTGCGGGTTCGGCGGGCCTTGATCCCCTGCCGGATCCACGTCTCCTCCCGGGCCAGCTTCCGGTCGAACTCCTGCCACTGTTTCTCCTGCGCCTCGAGCATGGCCTGGCGGCGTTCGAGGTACGTGCCGTAACCGCAGGGATACGAGACGAGCCGGCCCCGGTCGATCTCGACGATGCGCGTCGCCAGCCGCTGCAGGAACGCCCGGTCGTGGGTCACGAGCATGAGGGTCTTCTCGAACTGCAGGAGGAAGTCCTCGAGCCACAGGATGGCGTCGAGGTCCAGGTGGTTCGTGGGCTCGTCGAGGAGCAGCAGGTCCGGGTCGCTCACGAGGGCCTTGGCCAGGAAGACCCGGCGCTTCATCCCCGCCGACAGGAGCCGGAATTCCGCGCCCCCGTCCAATCCGGTCCGGGTGAGCACCGTTTCGACCCGCTGATGGTGATGCCAGGCCCCGGACGTCTCCAGCCGGTGCTGGACCTGTTCGAGCTTTTTCAGCAGGCCCGCGTCGCCGCTGCGGGACATCTGCAGGGTGAGATCGTGGTAGTCCCGGAGCATCTCCAGGTGTTCAAGGCCTCCGGAGGCGACGACATCGTAGATCGTCCCGGGCAGCTCGTCGGGCACGTCCTGGGGCAGCATGGCGATCCGGACCTCGCCGTTGCGGGTGATTTCGCCGGCATCGGGGGTCACTTCCCCCGTCAGCAATTTCATGAGCGTCGACTTGCCGGAGCCGTTCCGGCCCAGAAGCCCGATCCTCTCGCCCGCTTCGATCTGGAGCGTCGCGGCGTCCAGCAGCCGCGGGCCGCCGAAGCTGACCGAAACCTCGTGGATCCAGATGAGTCCCATGTCGTCGAACCTGTGTGTGCTCGTTTCCGCCCAGGGCGCGCCGCCCAGCCGGGTCCCGCGGGGGTGTCCCGGAGGCCCCCCGCCCTCTGCCTACCGGCAACGCGCGATTTTGTAAAGGATAAGTTATTTTTAAAAAAAACCCTTGCATTCCCCGAAAAGATCCTGTAAAGTCCCTTTCACTTGATGTGCAGTACGTTTTTGTTATCAGCAAAGTACAGAAAGTCAGACCGCACAAACCAGGAAAATGGCAAGTGCGGTTTTTTTGTGCGCAAAAGCGGGCTGCCGGCCGAATCGTTCGGCAAAATTTAAACGGTTCCCTGGAGGAACCCAAGAAAAAAGGAGCAGTAAAGATGGTTGAAGGAAAAGTAAAGTGGTTCAATGATTCGAAGGGTTTTGGTTTCATCGAGCAGGACGGGGGGAAGGACGTATTCGTACATCATTCCGCCATTCAGGCCGAGGGGTTCAAGTCGCTGGCCGAGGGTGAGCGGGTAAGCTTCGATGTGGTCGCAGGCCCCAAGGGCCCGGCTGCGGCGAATGTCCGCAAGCTGTAAGACCTGAGGATCCTATGGCATGAAAAAGCCCCCCCGGCGACGGGGGGGCTTTTTTTACGCCCTGCGGGAGCCGCGGGTCTCGCCCCGCTCACGTCTTCTTGCCTTCGATGTTCAGCTGCCGGGTCAGGAACCGGTCCAGCCGGTTCGCGAATGTCCGGCGGTCCGTTCTGTCGAGCGCGGCGGGGCCGCTCGACATCATGCCGCCGTCCCGCAGTTCCTTGAACAGCCCGCGCAGGGCCAGGCTGTTCTTGATGTTTTCCTGCGTGTAGAGTTTGCCCCTGGGGTCGAGTGCAAAAGCGCCTTTCGTAACGACCCTGTCGGCAAGCGGAATGTCGGCGGTGATGACCAGGTCGCCCGGCTGCACGAGTTCGGCGATGCGGTTGTCTGCCGCATCGAGGCCCTCCGGGACCAGGATGACGGACAGGGTTGCCGGCCCCTCGACCCTCACCGGCTTGTTGGCCACGAAGCACAGGGGAACGTTCAGGCGCGCCGAGGCCCTGATCAGCACGTCCTTGATCGCATTCGGAAAGGCGTCGGCGTCGATGTAGATCCGCATTCGATGTAGATCCGCATGCAGCTCCTTTCGGATCGGATGATCCCGGCGATCGGCCCGTCGTTGCGAGCCCCGGACCTCGACTTCGCTCGGGGTTATCGATGGAAGAAACAGTCTCCGTAAAATCCTCCCCAACCCTCCTTTTCCCAAGGAGGGTGTTTAAGACCTTCCCCCTTTGAAAAAGGGGGATAGAGGGGGATTTGCTCCGAACGATTCGATCCGTTTCTCCGGCGGCAAGGGTTACCCCGGCAGGATCTCCTTCACCCGGCCGACGATGCCGCTTTGCAGGCGCACCTTAATCCCGTGGGGGTGCAGCGCGGACTTCGTGAGGATGTCCCGGACGATGCCCTCGGTCAGCCTGCCGGTGCGCTGATCGGGCTTCTGGACCACCTTGACCCGGGCTCCCACCTTGACATCCGCACGATTCCTGCCGTCCATGCCAGCGCCTCAACGC
>JALOPC010000108.1 GCA_025454095.1 Syntrophales bacterium
CGTCACGATGAAGCTCAACGAAATTCCCTGGGACCAGGCCCTGGAGACGGTTCTCGACATCCAGCAGCTCGGGACCAAGACGCAGGGCAACGTGATCGTCGTCATGCCCGCAGACAAGATCAAGAAGGCCGAAGAACAGCGCCTCAAGGAGGACGTCTCCCGCGGCAAGCTCAAGCAGATCGCCATCGAAGCCCAGATCGTCGAGGCCAACGAGACCTTTGTCAGGAGGATCGGCATCCAGTGGGGCGGCGGGTTTGCGACGAACATCAACAGCACCAATCTTGGAGTCCTCGGCGGCTCGGCGGGCTATGCCTCGCAGACGGCATCGTCGGCCACCACGGGCGCCACGACGATCGCGCAGACCTTCCCCAGCGGTATCGGGTTCACGGGCAGCAACCTCGCCGTGAACTTCCCCTTCACCTACTCGAACACGCCGGCCCTGGGCATCCTGATCGGCGGAGCCAACGCCGTGCTCAGCGCCCAGATCCACGCCCTCGAGGGTTCGAGCGAGGGCAAGATCATCTCCTCGCCGAAGGTCACGACGCTCGACAACGTCAAGGCGACGATCAAGCAGGGCGAGGAAATCCCCTACGTCACCGAGTCCACTTCGGGCGGAGTCGTTACCCGGACCATCCAGTTCAAGGAGGCGGTGCTCAAGCTCGATGTGAAGCCGACCATCACCCCCGAGGGCAAGATCTCCATGGAGATCAAAGCGACCAACGACTACGCCGACTACAACCGGTCCATCCAGGGAAACCCGCCCATCAACAAGAACGAGGTCGACTCCACCGTCGTCGTCTATGACGGGGATACGATCGTCATCGGCGGCATCTACAAATCCGCGGATAACAAAGTAACGTCGGGCGTGCCCGGCCTCTACAAGATCCCGCTGTTCGGCTGGCTCTTCAAGGCGGAGGATGAACAGCGCGTGAAGCGCGAGATCCTGATCTTCATCACGCCGAGAGTCGTTCCGGACGCCCAGATCGCCCAGAGCAAATGACGGCGAGAACGCCCCGCCGCTAGAGAGTCAACCTTCCCGAAAGACGGAAACCCCGCGATCCGCGTGATCGCGGGGTTTTTCGATTTGAACCTTGACACACCCGGGGCGCTATGCTAGTCCCCCGGACTGAACGGGAAGATCGGGAGAACGGAAGCGGGGAAGGCCGGACAAGAGAACGACGGAAAGAGAACGACGGAAAGAGAACGGGAAGCAGGCCGATGGAAACCGACGACAAGAAGGGCGGATTCGAGATGGTGCGGCTCAGCGACGTGGTGGACCGCAAGGAATTCATCGCCCGGGCCGAGGCCTGCCTGGAACAGGACCCCGCCCGAGCGGTCGAGATGGCGCTGGAGCGCCTGCGGGTCTACCCCGACGACGTGGAAGCCCGGATCGTTCTGGGCGTCGGGTGGTTCCGGAAGGGCGAGCCGGGCCCCGCGCTCGACATCCTGCGCGATCTCGTGCGCGACGTGACCCGGTGGTCGCCGTCCTTTCGGATCCTCTCCGAGCTGTGCCGCGAGCAGGGGCTTGACGACGAGGCCGATCGGGCCTCCCGCATCTACATGTCGCTGAATCCCGAGTCCGCGGAAGCCATCCGGGACCTGGAGGACCGGCTGCGGAGGGAGAGCCGCGCGTATCCGGAGGCGGCCGAGAGGCCCGACGAGGATGCCGGGCTTCCCCGGGCGGCCGATTTCAAGACCCTGACCCTGGCCGATCTCTACGCCCGACAGGGGTACCGGGAGCTCGCCGAGGCGCTCCTGAAGGAAATTCTCGCCGCCGACCCGCAGAACCGCGATGCCCTGGAGAGGCTCGGCAGGCTGCGGTCGCAGTCCCGCGAGGAGGCTCGGTCGCCGCGTCCCGCCGAAGACGCCCCGGCCGGGGAGGACAAGGACCTGTTTTTCGGGGATCCCGCGGCGCCCCCTTTCCAGGGCCTGTTCAGCCACTCGACGCGCGTGGAGACGCCCCAGGGCGAGGAGCCGAAAACGGAGGAGACCGTCGGTCTCGAGCCGGGCCCCGCCGCCCCGGACCGCCGCCCGGCGCTCGTCGGGACCCTGACCCGCTGGCTCGACTCGCTCGACAGGATGAAAAAGCATGCCTGACAAACCGTCCACCGCCCATCGAGTGTCCCGGTTGCGGGCGCTTCTGCGCCGCTCGGGTGCCGAGGCGTTCCTGATCCTCGACCTCAAGAATATCCGTTACCTGACGGGCTTCTCCGGGAGCGACGGGGCCCTTCTGGTGGGCGCCGGCAAGCCGGTGCTGCTGGTGGACGGAAGGTACACGACCCAGGCCGCGAAAGAGGCCCCGGGGGCCCGGGTGGTCCTCTACGGGGACAAAGCCACCGGCATCGCCGATGCCCTGTCCGCGGGCGGGTACGGGAAAGCGGGTTTCGAACCTTCCGTCATGACCGTGGATTTTCTCGGCGCGCTCAAGCGCAAGGCGAAGAAGGTGCGCTGGATGCCCCTTCCGGCGGAATCGGGGTCGATCCGCGCCGTCAAGGACTCCTCCGAAATCGCACACATCCGCAAGGCCATTCGGATCGCCACCGGGGCGCTCCAATCGACCCTGGCCGCCATCCGGCCCGGCGTGTGCGAGCTCGATGTCGCCGTCGAACTGGAATACGCGATGCGAAAGAAGGGCGCGGAGGGCCCCTCCTTTGACACGATCATTGCATCGGGTCCCAACAGCGCCCTCCCCCACGCGCGGCCGGGCAGACGGAAGATCCGGGCGGGGGACTTCTTGGTCGTCGATTACGGGGCCGTCAGCGGCGGGTACCATTCGGACGAAACCTGCACCTTCGTGATCGGAAGGGCGGGAAAGCGCCACGAGAAACTCTATGCCCTCGTCAAGGAGGCCCACGACAGGGCCCTCGCGGCGGTACGGCCCGGGGTGCTGTGCCGCGACGTGGATGCGGCGGCGCGCACCGTCATCGACCAGGCGGGGTACGGCCCTCTCTTTTCGCACGGGACGGGGCACGGCCTGGGGCTCGACGTCCACGAGGCCCCGAGGCTCTCGGCCCTGTCGGAGGCCGTTCTCGAGGAAGGGATGGTCATCACCATCGAGCCGGGGATCTATCTCCCGGGCTTCGGCGGCATCCGCGTCGAGGACGCGATCCTCGTCACCCGGGCGGGGGCGCATGTGCTGACGGAGTTTTCGAAAAAGCTGCAGGTGATCGGGTAACGATGGAAGTCGAGAAGCTCAGAAGTTATGAGGCTTGGACGAGCCGGCGCTCTACGGCCAACTTCAAATTTTTCCGAGCTTCGTAACTTCAACACTTCATGATTCGGGAAAGGAAGCATGTCGGTTTTTCAAGAAGATCTCTTTTACAGCCGCGAACACACCTGGGTCAGGGTGGACGGCAACATTGCCACCGTCGGAATTTCCGACTATGCCCAGGAACAGCTCGGGGACATCTATTCCGTCGAACTGCCCGAGCCGGACAGGGATGTCGAACAGGACGAGGCCTTCGGTTCCATCGAGTCTTCCAAATCCGTGGCGGAACTCATCTCGCCGGTCAGCGGCGAGGTCATCAGCGTCAACGAGGACATCGAGGACGACACCAGCGTGATCAACAGCGATCCCTACGGGTCCGGCTGGCTGATCATGGTGGAGCTGCGCGATCTCGACGAGCTCAACAACCTCCTCGACGCGGAGGAATACAGGGATTATGTCGGCGAGGAAGCCGGGGAGGAGGAATGAATGACGCCCCCTGGCGCTTGCTGCCCTACCGGGTGCTGCGCGCCGCCGAGAACATGGCCATCGACGAGGCCGTCTTCCGCCTGAATCGCCGGGAAGGCCTGCCCCCGACGCTGCGCTTCTTCGGGTGGCAGCCCCCCGCCGTCTCCCTCGGTTACTTCCAGAAAACCTCCCGGGAGATCGATGTCGCCGCCTGCCGGCAGGCGGGAATCGATATCGTGCGCCGCCCCACGGGCGGCAAGGCCGTTCTGCACGAACACGAACTGACGTACTCGCTGGTCGCGTCCGCCGATCACCCGCTCTTCACCGGGGACATCGTCGGAACCTACCGGGTCGTGAGCGCCTGTATCGTGGAGGCGCTCCGCCGGCTGGGCCTGACGCCGGAAATCGCCTTCGAGGGGCGCACGGCGGCGGGGACGCCGCTGGAGGGGTACTGCTTCGCCGCGCCATCCCGATACGAACTGCTTGTGGGGGGGCGCAAAATCTGCGGAAGCGCCCAGGTCCGGGCGAGGGGAGCATTTCTCCAGCACGGGTCGCTCCTGGCCGACCTGGACCCCATGCGCATCGCATCGGTCATGGGGGTTTCCGTCGACGGGGTCACGAAGACGACGACCGCCCTCCGGGAACAGCTCGGCAGGGTCGTCGGCTACGACGATCTGGCCCGCCTTCTTCGCGGGGCTTTCGAGGACACCCTGGGCGTCCGCCTGGTCGAGAGCGGCCTCAGCCCCGCCGAGGAGTCGCTGATGCAGCGGCTGCTGTCGGAAAAATACAACACGGACCGCTGGAATCTCGAGGGCAAGGGAGACTCCGGCGCCGATGCCGACACGGCCGATTTCTGAAGAGGCCCGATCCGCAAAGTTTTCATTGACAAAAGAATTGTTATCTAATAATGTTCAATGGTTTCGCAGGGGAAAATCGGTCTCATCGATCGGTTCATGCATTCTCCCCACCACTGAAATTGTCTTTTATTCCGTTGCACTGGG
The DNA here is from genome assembly GCA_025454095.1 of Syntrophales bacterium. Taxonomy (GTDB): domain Bacteria; phylum Desulfobacterota; class Syntrophia; order Syntrophales; family UBA2192; genus UBA2192. The sequence goes on from JALOPC010000108.1 coordinate 4,675, forward strand.
GTCGTTACCCCTGGGCGGGACGTTCGACGGGATACCGAATTTAAAAGGAAGGGAGCGATCATTTTTGGAAGTCAAGGTTTTCGACAATGATGTCGACAAAGCGTTGAAAGTTCTGAAGAACAAGCTGTCGAAGAACGGCCTGTTCAAGGAGCTGAAGCTGCGTCGCGCCTACGAAAAGCCTTCCGTCAAGCGCAAGAGAAAAGCGCTCGAGGCGAGACGGCGGCTTGCCAAGATTCAGAGACGGCGCCACTCGTAATCGGCCACATGGACGCACATTCCAAGACAACCCTCACCGGGGATGGAGGCAGAACTCGCGGAGCCGGGCTTCTGCCTCAATCCCCGTATTGCGTCTGATGGAAGAAAAACAATACCTCGTCGATGCCCTTTCCGTTAACGAATCCTGGCGAATGTTCCGCATTATGGCGGAGTTCGTCGAGGCCATAGAAGAGCTCTCCGACATCGGGCGCGCCGTGACCATCTTCGGGTCCGCCCGGACCACTCCCGCCAACAAATACTACCAGAAGACAGAGCACCTCGCGCGGCTCCTGGCCCAGCAGGGCTTCAGCGTCATCACCGGCGGCGGCCCCGGCGTCATGGAAGCGGCGAACAAGGGAGCTTCCGAGGCGGGCGGCACCTCGGTGGGGATGAACATCCGCCTGCCCTTCGAGCAGACCCCCAACGAGTTCGCCAATGTGAAGCTCTACCACAAGTATTTCTTCATCCGGAAGGTCATGTTCGTCAAGTTTGCCGTGGCCTACGTCATCGTCCCCGGCGGATTCGGAACCCTGGACGAACTCTTCGAGGCCCTCACCCTGATCCAGACGAAACGGATCAAGAGCTTCCCGGTCATTCTGATGGGCAGTGATTACTGGAAGGGGCTCCTCGACTGGCTGAAGGATGCCATGCTCGGCCAGGGCATGATCTCCCGGGAGGACATGGACCTGTTCCGCGTCCTGGACGAGCCGGAAGAGATCGTGGATTACATCAAAAAATTCGTCATCCTGTAAGCGGCCATCCGGCCCCCCGCTTTTCTCTTATATCTCCTCTCCCGTTTTGTCCGGAATTGATGTATATCCTTCGGTGTCCGCCGGTCGTTGCGGCCCGCGGGCGACTTTTTTTCGGCGGAACCCTCGTGATGAGCCAGAAAGAACCGGTAGCGGAAAAGAGCCTCGAGAGTGTCCTGAAGGACATCGCGAGCGGGAAGGGCGCACCCTGCTACCTTCTTTACGGGGATGAAGATTTTCTCGTGGAGGAGGCCCTGGGGAAGATCGTCGACGCGCTGATCCCGGAGCCGGACCGGGACCTGAGCCTGTTCATGATGGACGACGAGTCGGG
>JALOPC010000109.1 GCA_025454095.1 Syntrophales bacterium
CGGCTCAGATTCTCTCGGATCCCGCCGCTGACCAGGTCGAAGGAGATCCTTTTCAGTTCCTGCACGTTCAGGGTCATGGCCTCGTTCCGGCCCCCGGGAGGAGTCACTGGCGGGGGTGCCTGAAATTACCCTTGGACAAGCAGGGACCATGCCATTTCGGACCGAAGAAGGAAAAAAGGACGGCAGGGAAACTATACGTAATCTATAGCGTTTTCTCAAATGCCGGATCGTTGACAGGAGGGGGCCGGGAAGGGGGGAAATGGCACCCTGCCGGCTTCTTGACACAGGGCCGCGATGCAGCGCGAAAGCGAAGACAATGAGGGAAGCCGAAGACGTGAAGCGCAGCGATTGTCTCGAAACGTAGCGTTACCGGGGCGAAACGAGATGGGCTTCCAGCTCCCGCATGCGCAGGGCCTGCTCGCGGCAGACCCGGTGCGCCTCCTCGAGGGTGGACCGCCGGAACCTCACGCGGCTTCCCGGCACGGCCTGGGCGATCTTCGGGATGTCCGACGAGATGACCGTGGCGATCTTCGAGTAGCCGCCCGTCGTCTGTTCGACGAGAAGGATGATGGGCTGTCCATCGGCGGGCAGCTGCACGTTTCCCGGGATCGTGGGCTCCGAAATGATGCTCTGCGGAAACCCCTCGTCGTGGTGAACGGGCGGGCCCTGGAGCCGGTACCCCATGCGGTCCGCCTCCGGCGTGATGTCGTAGGAAGAGCCGAAAAACGTGTCGAGCCCCCTGGCGAAGGCCTCTTCCTGGGGCCCCGGGATGGCCCGCAGCACGATGTCGGCGGTATGCACGGGGACGCTCTCCGGCGGGACACACCGGGGATGCCGGAGGGGCTGCCCCGCGAACCGGCCGAGCACGTCGCCCTTTCTGAGCGCCCTGCCCTCCACACCCCCGATTTTCGCCTTCACACAGGTGGAGCGGCTTCCCATGACGAGGGGCACGTCGATGCCGCCGGTGACGGCAAGACAGGCCCGGCAGCCGCTTTTCGCCTGGCCGACCCGGATGAGGTCCCCTTTTCTTACGCGCAGGGTCCGCCACATCGGCGCGGCCTGCCGGTTGACCGTCAGGTCCATGTCGGCGCCCGCCAGGGCCACATCGGCTGCATCGCAGAGAACCTCCAGGACGGGCCCCGCCATCGTAACTTCAAGCGCGGCGGCGCCCTCCGGGTTTCCGACAAGCAGGTTGGCGATCCGGAATGCCGTGAGATCCAGGGCGCCCGACGGGGGCACCCCCCGGTCGATGAACCGGTAACGGCCGCGGTCCTGGACGGTCGTCAGAGAGCCCGGCGAGACCACGCGGAAGGCATCCATCACCGGCCCTCCCCTTCGCGGATGCGGTTGTATTCTGCGGGCGAGACGGGCACGAAACGGATTCGGTCCCCCGGCTCGTAGAGGAAAGGGTTCTCCCGCTCGGGGGCAAAGAGACGGAGAGGCGTGCGGCCGATGATCTGCCAGCCCCCCGGGCTGTCGACGGGGTACATGCCCGTCTGCGCCTCGGCGATGCCCACGGAGCCGCCGGGCAGAAGGGTCCGGGGCGTTTTCCGCCTCGGCGTGTGGATCCGGCTGTCGAGCCCGCCCAGGTAGCAGAACCCGGGCGTGAACCCGATCATGTAGATGGGGTAGACCGTCCCGGCGTGGATGGCGATGACCTCGTCGACGGTCAGGCCGCCGCGTTCCGCCACGAACCCGATGTCCGGCCCGCACTCGCCCCCGTACAGGACGGGGATCTCCACGGTGCGCGGTTCCGGGACCTCGATCTCGCGCAGGCGCGCCTCGAGCCCCAGCAGGTGCGGGAGGATCCGATCGGGCGACGTGACGAGGGGGTCGTAGAGGATCGACAGGTTTCGGTACGCCGGGATGACGGCCTCGACGCCTTCGGGGAGGCTCCCCTTGACGAGCGCCGTCACGGCGCGCACCTTCTCGTTGACGGCGGGGTCGATCGCGTCGCCGTATTCGACGAGAACGGCCCTGTCCCCGCTCAGGCGGATCTGCGGTTTGTCGTAGAGGTGAGACATACTTCCTTCCTGCCCCGATCGGCGTCCCTGCGATACCCCCACAGGCAGCCATTTTGCAGCCAGATTGGGGTATCGGGTTCAGGGTATCGGGAAGGAAGAAGATTTCAATGATAAAAAGCTTTCGTACCTCCAGCCCCTATACCCGAGACCCGAAACCCCGTTACTTGATGAAGCTGCCCATGGGTACAACGGAAATGCCCTCGGCTTCGATCGAGGAGCGGATCGTCCTGACCAGTTCCACCGCCGAGGGGTTGTCGCCGTGGACGCAGATCGTGTCGATCCGCATCGTGAGGACGCTGCCGTCGACGGCGACGATCCTCCCTTCCTTCGCCATGCGCAGGGCGCGCTCGGCAGCCGTTTTCGGGTCCTTGATGACGGCGCCGGCAAGGCTTCTCGGGGCGAGCGTCCCCTCGGGCGTGTAGGCGCGGTCGGGGAAGGCCTCGAAGGCGACCCGGATGCCCGCCTCGTTCGCAATCCGGGTGACCAGCGGCGCCTGGGCCCCGCCGAGGGCGAGGTAGATGACGTCTTTGTCCACGCCCGCAATGGCTTCCACGATGGCCCGAATCATCGACTCGTTGCCGACGCTCATGTTGTAGAGGCTGCCGTGCGGCTTGACATGCTGGAGCTTCACCCCGTGGATGGCGCAGAAGGCCTTCACGGCCCCGACCTGGTAGGCGACATAGTCACGCACCTCGTCGGGCGTGCAGTCCAGGTTGCGCCGGCCGAACCCCACGAGATCGGGGTAGCCCGGGTGGGCGCCCACGCCGACCCCGTTGTCCTTCGCGAGCTTCACCGTCTTGTACATGACCCGGGGGTCGCCGGCGTGAAAGCCGCAGGCGATGTTGGCGGAGGTGACGTGCCGGATGACCTCGCCGTCCATGCCCATCGTCCAGGCGCCGAAGCTCTCTCCCATGTCGCAGTTGAGGTCGATTCTCTTCATCGCCGGCCCCCTTTCACTTCATTTTGCCCGGCAGGTACAGGGCGATCTCGGGGAACACCGTCAGCAGCACCGTCGCCAGCAGCATGAGCAGGAAGAAGGGAAAGGCCGCCTTCGCGATGGTGAACAGGTCGTCGTTGTTGAGCCCGCTGATGACGAAGAGGTTGAAGCCCACGGGGGGCGTGACCTGCGCCAGTTCGATCATGACCACGAGGTAGATGCCGAACCAGACGAGGTCGAACCCGGCCGCGTCGATCAGGGGCAGCACCAGCGGCGCCGTCATGACGATCATGGAGAAGCCGTCGATGAGGCACCCGAGGAACAGGTAGAGGATCGTCAGGATGAGGATGAGCATGTAGGGCGACAGCTGCATGGAGACGACGGTCTGCGTGAGAGCCCTCGTGATGCCCAAAAAGCCCATCACGTTCGAGAGGTACGAGGCGCCCATGACGATGAGCATGATCATGCAGCTGGTCTTGACGGAGTTGATGAGGCTCACCTTGAAGACGTCCACGGTAAGGCTGCGGGTCAGCGCCGCGAAGAAGAAGGCCCCCACGACCCCCACGGCGCCGGCCTCCGTCGGCGTGGCCCAGCCCAGGTAGATGCTCCCGAGCACCATCATGACGAGGATGACGACGGGCGCGATGGCCGGGACGGCCCGGATGCGGTCCGACCAGGTGAAGCGGTCGTCGGCTTTCGGCGCCAGTTCCGGGCGGAGCAGGCACCGAACGAAGATGTAGCTGCTGAAGAGGCCCGCGATCATGAAGCCGGGGATGAAGCCCGCGATGAAGAGCTTGCCGATGCTCACATCGCCGATGATGCCGTAGACGAGCATCATCATGCTCGGCGGGATCATGAAGCCCAGGGTGCCCGCCCCGGCGAGCGAGCCGATGGAGAGGTCGTGGTCGTAGTTGCGCTTCTGCAGTTCGGGCACGGTGATTTTGCCCACGGTGGCCGTCGTGGCCGCCGAGGAGCCGCTCACGGCGGCAAAGAAGGTGCACGCCATGATGTTGACGTGGACGAGCCTGCCCGGGATCGGGTCCATCCAGGGCGCAAGCCCCCGGAACAGATCCGACGAGATGCGGCTGCGGAAGAGGATCTCGCCCATCCAGATGAAGAAGGGCAGCGCCATCATGGCCGAGCCGCTCGTGTTGTTCCAGGCCACGTTGGCGATGATCGAGCCGAAGGCCACGTCGCTGTAGAAGAAGAACCCGCCGATCCCCACGAGAAACAGCGAGATGCCGACCCAGACGGAGCCGCCCAGAAAAAGGATGAGCAGGCCGCAGATCGTGGCCGATACGGGTCCCATGTCCAGCTGCATAGTACGGTTACTCCCCGTTCAACAACGGATTACCGGCCGAGGTCGTCGGCCTCCTCCAGGATGCGGAGCCCCTGCGTGTCGCCCCGCAGCTGGGCAAGGCCCTTCAGGAACTCCGCCGCGAACTGCAGGGTCAACAGCAGCGACCCCACGGGCAGAAAGAACTGCGGGATCGCCAGGTAGGTCTCCGAGACCTGCATGGACTGGGACTCGCTGACCACGGAGTCCCAGAAGAACTCCCAGGTGTACAGGGTCAGCGCCGCGCAGAAGAGGAAGCCCACCAAGTAGCAGACCATGTTGAACATGACGTGGGCCCGGCCCTTGAGGATGTGCGGCAGGAACATCATGCGGATGTGGCCGCGTTCGCGGAGCGTGTAGGCAAGCCCCATGAAGGTGAGCATGGCCATGAGGTAGCCCGTGTACTCGTCGGCGATGTAGAGGGTCTTGTCGAGAAAGCTCCGATAGACGATCTCGGCGACGGAGATCACGAGCCCGACGGCCATGAAGATCCCCGCCAGCCAGCCGCCGATCCCGGAAAGATTGTCGATGAGGTGGATCAATTTTTTCATGCCGCCCCCGCTCGCGCCGACCGGGCACGCGGGCAAAATAGCGAGGGACCACGGAATTCGCCAAACCGTGGTCCCCGCGTGGATTCCGTCAGGACTGCCTCGTTCAGCGGCCGACCTTCTTCAGGAAGTCCGCGTAGATCTTCTTGCCCTCGGGCGGCGCCGTCTTGAGCCACTCGGCGCGGATGCCCTGGGTGATCTTCTCGAGATCCTGCACCATCTGCTTGGAAGGCTTCACCGTCTCGATGCCGTTCTTGTTGCTGATGGCCTCCATGTCCTTGTCCCACTGGGGGCCGCGCTCCCACATGAGGGCCTCCATCTCCTTGCCCGCCTTCACCAGGGCGTCCTGCTGGGCCTTGGGAAGCTTCTTGAAAGCGGCCAGGTTGACGGTGACCATGTTCGTGGCGATCGTGATGTTCAGGGGCTCGAAGTACTTGAGCACTTCCCAGAACTTGGCATCCACGGCGGTGGGCGTCGAGGTCATGACGGAGTCGATGACGCCCGTCTGCAGGGAGGTGTAGACCTCGCTGAACGGCAGCGCCAGCGGGGTCGCCCCGACGGCTTCCATCACGAGGGCGCCGTTCTTGTCATAGGTGCGGGTCTTGAGACCCTTCAGATCTGCGATGGAGGTGACCTTCTTTTTCGTCCAGAGACCGGCGCCCGGCCAGGGGGCGATGTAGAGGATCTTCTGCTTCCACTTGCCCTCGGCTGTCTTGTCGAAGGCGGGCCGGGACAGGTCGATGAGCATCTTCAGTTCCTTGAAATCGCGCACCAGGAAGGGGAGCGTCACGATCTGGAAGACCTTCTCGTCGCCCGCCACGCCGCTGATGAGCATGTCGGAGACGGGCACCAGGCCGTCCCGGACGACCTTCAGCAGCTCGGGTCCCTTGTAGCCCAGGGCGCCGCCGCTGCTCACCACCAGCTCGAGCTCGCCGTTGGTGGCCTTCTTCACCTTCTCGGCGAATTCCGTCAGCCCGACACTGTGGTTGTTCTTCGGGGGCCATACCGAGTTCGCGTTCCACGTGGTCTTCGCGAAGCAGGGCGTCGCCAGAAACGCCGCCGCGACGACCGTGACGATCATGAGCGTCCAGATCTTCTTCATATGTCGCCTCTCCTTTTTTTGAAATGACGATTCGAGTGTGACGGGGTTCGCCGGACTGCACTCTCAAATCGATGACTTCACCGGCCCGGGGACGGACCGGGACCGACGGCGCCGTCACGGTTTTGTAACCCGGCGCCGCCTGGCGGCCCGCAGAGCTCTTTGATGGACAAACGGGATCGTCCGATATAGAAAGAAAGGAAAAAGGACCAACCCCGGCACTCGGACTCCATGAAGAGAAAGCTGCTCATCACCGCCGGCGTGATCGCCGCGGCGCTCATCCTTGCGGTGGCACTCGTCGTCACCCGGCTGGATTCGATCGTCACGAAGGCCATCAACACCTACGGGCCCGGAATGACGGGCACGGAGGTCCGGATCGACGACGTGCGCGTCTCCTTCCTCTCCGGCGAGGCGACGGTGACGAACTTTGTCCTGGGCAACCCGAAGGGGTACCGGTCCGCCCACGCGGCGAAGGCGGCGTCCATCTCCGTCGATCTCGACATCGGCTCGCTCCTCCAGGACACGATCGTCGTGAAGCGCATCGAAGTGGTCCAGCCCGATATCATCTACGAGAAGCGGGGCGGCACGGACAATTTCAAGACCATCGCGAGACACGCCGAGCAGAAGGCGAAGGAAGCGGGGATGGCCGGCGGGGAGACGGGAAATGAAACGCCCGGCAAGAAGCTCCTGATCCGGGAGTTCATTCTCAAGGGGGGGCGCGTCACCCTCTACACCCCCGATCTGCCTTCCGGGGCGGCGAGCGCGGCAATCCCCGACATGCACCTGCGCAACGTGGGCGGGGACGGGGCGGAGCCCTCGGCGGTGTTCAGCCGGATCCTCGCGGCCCTGTACGACCGCCTCACGATGCCCATCGTGGTCGACTCGCTCAACCGCAGCCTCCTGGAGGCCCGCAAGACGGCCGAAAAAGGCACCCGGTCCCTCACGGACAGGATCAAGGGCATCTTCCGGTGAAGGCCTCTCCCGGGACAACGACGGGAGATCGTGTTGTTGCAGGGAGACAACGGCTCTTGCCCGGCGGAGCCGCCGGCGGTGTCCTTCCCGGCTGAAGTCCCGGGAAAAGAAAACGTGAGCCGCCGCCGATCGGATGAAACCCGCCGGCAACGCGCTCACGCCTGGTTTCCGAGCACCCCGGGCGCGGACGGTCCGGGGAAAAGGGCCGTGACGCTAGTCCATGTGGGAGCCGCCGTTGATGTCGATGTCCTCGCCGGTGATGTACGCGGCTTCCTCGGAAGCCAGAAACGCGACCGTGGCGGCCACCTCCTCCGGCGTTCCCAGTCTCTGGACGGGGATCTCCCTGGACATCTCCTTCTGCCGCTCGGGCGATTCGAGGCCCCCGCGGATGTCCGTGGCGATCAGCCCGGGG
>JALOPC010000372.1 GCA_025454095.1 Syntrophales bacterium
CTGGAGAAGGCCCGGGCCGAGCAGTCCTGGAACCTGGCCCAGCAGATCAGGGCGCTCACCGAGATGAACGAGTCGCTGCAGCGGGAGACCTCCAGCCTCGCCACGGCGCTTCGCAAACCGCAGGTGAGCGGCTCCTGGGGCCAGATGTCGCTGCGGCGCGCGGCGGAGCTGGCCGGCATGGCGCCGTGGTGCGACTTCTACGAGCAGGTCACCGTGGATACGGAGACGGGCAAGCTGCGTCCCGACATGGTCGTCCGCCTGCCCAACGGGCGCGTTATCGTCATCGACGCCAAGGCGCCCGTGGACGCGTTCCTGACCGCCCTGCAGGCCTCCACCGAGGAGGACCGGAAGAGGGCCTTCGCGGGGTACGTCGCCGCCGTGCGCGCCCACATGAACGGGCTGGGGTCCAAGGCCTACTGGGACCAGTTCGAGGAGTCGCCGGAACTGGTCGTCATGTACCTGCCCGGCGAGACCTTTTTCAGCGCCGCCATCGAGAACGACCCGGGCCTCATCGAGGACGGCAGCCTCCGGAAGGTCATCCTCGCCACCCCCACGACGCTCATCGCGCTGCTCAAGGCCGTGGCCTACGGGTGGCAGCAGGAGCAGGTGGCAACGGGCGCGAGAGAGATCAACCGCCTGGGCCGCGAGATCTACGAGCGATTCTCCGTCGTGGCGGACCACATCACGAGAGCCGGGACCAACCTCTCGAAGGCGGTCGAGGCCCACAACGAGGCCGTCCGCTCTATCGAGACGAGACTCATGCCCTCCTTCCGGCGGTTCAGGGACCTGGGCGTCTCGACCAGCCGGGAGATGCCCGAGGCCATGGACGAGATCCGGGTGACGGCCCGCGAGACGATCGCGGGCGTGGAGACGCCCCCGGTCACGGGCTTACTAGAAGATGCGCCGCTGCAGCTTGCTCTTGTGCATGACCGTCGCCGCGATCTCCTCGATCGACATGGTGGTGATGTTGAGGTAGGGGATGTTCTTGGAAACGTAGAGGAACTCGGCCAGGGAAATCTCCTTCTGGTAGAGCTTGTCCCGGTAAGGCTGCAGGACGCCGGGGATCTTCCGGTACTCGATCAGCAGGTCCTCCTCGGTGAGCGGGTAGTTGGCCGCATAAATCCCGTACTGCAGCCCCAGGTAGAGACAGGTCGGCGTCTTGCCGGTGCGCGAGACGCCCACCAGGATGACATCTGCCTTGTCGTAATTCTTGGTGGTGATGCCGTCGTCGTTGGTGAGGGCGTAGTTGACCGCATTGATCCGGATGTCGAGTTCGTCTCCCGCGGAAGGGTGATGGGAGCTCCCGCCAAGGCTCGGCTGCACCCTCAGCTCCTCCTCCAGAGGCCCGATGAAGGCGTCGAAGAGATCCACCACGGCGGCCTCGCTCGACAGGATCAGCTTGCGGATCTGGGAGTTGACGATCGTGCTGAAGATGATCGGGCGCGCACCCGTGTGTTCCCGCGCGTCGTTGATGTGCTCGAGGGCATCCTGCGCCTTCCACATGGTGTCGATGAAGGGAAGCGTGACCTTCTGGAAGTCGACGTCGTCGAACTGGATGAGAAGGCTGTGACCGAAGGTCTCGGCCGTGATCGCCGTCCGGTCGGAAATGAAGAAAACGGTTCGCTTGATCGACATGGGCTCCCCTTCCTTGAACGTCGGGAACCGGGCGCGTGCCGCGCGGGCTCAACCCGAGACGGTTCCCTTGCGCCCTCATTGTATGGAAAAGCCCTCACCTGTAAAGTCCTTTTTTGGAAACGGGCCGGCCTGCTTGACATTTCGCGGCATCTCCGATAAGAGCACGGCATTGTTTCATCATTTCCGCGGACCGGATGGCAAGCCATGAACATGACCGACGTCCTGCGTCGCTACGAACCCGACCTCAAACAGGTGGAAGAACACCTCGGAAAATACCTCCACTCGGAGGTCCCTTTCATCCCCCAGGTCATCAACCACCTCATCACGAGCGGCGGCAAGCGGTTCCGCCCCCTCATGCTCCTGGCCTCGGCGGATCTGTGCGGCTACCGCGGGGAGAGGCGCTACCCCCTGTCGGCGGTGATCGAGTTCATCCACACGGCCACGCTGCTGCACGACGACGTCGTCGACGGCGCGCAGACGCGCAGGCGAAAGCCCTCGGCCAACAACGTCTGGGGCAACGCGGCGGTGGTGCTCGTGGGGGACTTCCTCTACTCGCGCTCCTTCACCCTGATGACGCGCGACGGGGACCTGGCGATCATCAAGCTCATCTCCGAGACGACGAATACCATGGCCGAGGGCGAGGTGTTCCAGCTCCTGAAGTGCGGCGACGTGGGGATCACCGAGGAGGACTACTTCACCCTCATCGAGAAGAAGACGGCCGTCCTCATCGCGGCCGCCTGCGCCGTAGGAGGGCTGACAGCCGGTGCGGCGCCCGACCGGGTCGAGGCCCTGCGGGGGTTCGGGCACGCCATGGGGCTCGCCTTCCAGCTCACCGACGACACCCTCGACTACGTGGCCGCCGAGAAGGAGTTCGGGAAGGCCATCGGCATGGACATCAAGGAGGGCAAGATCACCCTGCCGCTGATCCGCACCCTCGCCCGGTGCACGGCAGGGGAGAAGGAAACCATCCGGGGGATCGTGGAACGCAAGCAGGCGACGGAGGAGGACATCGCGGCGGTCTTCGGCCTCATCGGCAGATACGACGGCATCCCCTACGCCCTGGACCGCGCGAGGACCATCATCGCCGAAGGCAAGGCCCGGCTGGACGGCGAGGCGAAGGCGGCCCTCCTGGCCATGGCCGACTTCATCGCCGAGCGGACCCTGTAAAAGACAGGGTCTCGGGTTTAGGGTCTAGGGTATCGGCAAAAGACATAAAGACAAACAGAAAAGGACCGGGACGATTATCTCCCGGTCCTTTTATTTTCTTCCACTGTTTGGCTATTGCGGTTTGATCCCTGCTGCTTTCGCGATACGCGCCGCGGCCTCCATCTCGCTGCGCACGAAACGCGCGAAGTCTGCCCGGGTCGAGCTCATCGGCTCGAATCCGAGCTTGGCGAATTCCCTGCGCAAATCAGGAGAGGAAACGGCTCGAGCCACGTCTTGCGCACTCTTGTCCACGACACGGGCAGGGGTGCCGGAAGGGGCCCAAATGCCCCACCAGGTGGTCTGCACGAAATCCGTAACACCGGCTTCCGCTGTGGTTGGCACCGAAGGCAAGCCGTCATTGCGCTTGGAGCCGGTCACGCCAAGAGCGATAAGTTTGCCCTCACGAACGGGTTTCAGCGCGATGGCCATCGGCGGAAACCAGTAGGTCGTCTGACCGGTCATCGTGGCGGCATTCGCCTCCGGC
>JALOPC010000110.1 GCA_025454095.1 Syntrophales bacterium
CCCGAAGGTCCGCGAGATCGCCCTGCGCGGCTACGACCAGGGGGTCTGGATCACGGACCGGCCGGCCAACCACCTCAAGCCGGAGATGGAGGCGGCGCGGCGGAAGCTGGGGGAGCTGGCCCGGACCGAGGAGGACGTCCTGACCTGCGTCCTCTACCCCGCCTCGGGGGAACAGTTCCTGAAGAAAAAGTACAGCAGGGAGTAGCGACACGATTCGAGAAAGACGACGCGGATTCACGCAGAGATCGGCCAAGCGCTGCGTGACGGTGCATGCATCCCCCTTCCTGCAGCAACCGGCATGGAACGGGATGACCGCATTGCACATGACGATGGACGAGGATGCGATTTGACATGCAGAAGGCAGAGCCCGACGACTCTGCCTTCGCCCTGTCCTGCGTCCGGCAGATTTTTCCCCGTTCAGGGGGTACCCCCGACAATATCGTCGAGTTTCTCGAAGTGGTCTTCAACCGCATCCAGATACGTCCTCTGGATGGATTTGTATTTCTTGGCCCAGTCCCTTACCATATTCAGGGACCCCTCCTGCAAAACGCCGCTTTTCTGGATCATCTCCAGCATCGTCTCCCCCTGCTCCTGCATGGCCGCCATCGACTTCATGTACGCTTCCCATTGCGTCTTCCAAAACCGCAAAATCTCTTTCGATGCGTCTTTCATGGCCCGCTACCTCCTTTCTTCTCGATGTTTCAGGCTGCGGCCCGGAATACCCCTTTCAGCCGCATCCCTCGTTTTTACTGTCACGACCACACCGCCTCGAGCCCGCCGGCGAATGCACCCGCCCGGGTAAACGGCAAGAGGCGAATCACGATCGGCAGGAACGCAGGAGAAAACGACCCAAACGGTGTGACGAGAAGAATCGATTCGGATTGAACACGGAAACCCGGGGGCGAGCGGAACCCTTCTGTAAAAAATATACGCGGGCGGCAGGGAAAAGCAATGGGCTCGACGACGCGCGGCGGACTCAACCGGGAACCCGGTCCAGGCATGCTGAGGTGCCCGTAAAACAGATGCGGACGTTGCTCCGCGCAACGGATCCCGTCCCATCAGCGCATCTCCTATGCCCCCGTCAGACCCCGTCTGCCGAGGTCTCACCGGGCATTCCTACCCCGTTTTCAGACGGCCGCCGATTTCCCGATGACGGAAAACGTCATAATAGAAGACAGCCGGCAGACCGAAGGGCCTGCCATCTCACTGAACAGGAGAAACCCATGGCCAATAAACCGGTCGAAATTGTCGAGTTGGCAGGAAATGCGGGGGTGTACAAGGCAAACCTCGGCACCTCCAATTTTCTGGTACGGAGTTTCATGGCGGGCCTCTTCATCGCAGTGGGTGCCGCACTGTGCACCGTCTGCGGCACGGGGGTGGAAAAGACCCTGGGCCCGGGCTTCAAGGCCCTGGTGGGGGGCGCGGTCTTCCCCGTGGGCCTCATCGCCATCGTCCTGACGGGCATGTCGCTCTTCACGGGCGACACCATGCTCATCCCCATGGCGGTGTTTCAGAAGAAGACCACCTGGGACAAGGTCTTCAATGCCTGGTTCTGGGTTTACATCGGGAATTTCGTCGGTTCCATCTTCTGGGCGTACCTGATGGTGGTCGGTCCCCTGACGAAAGGGGGGGGGGCCGAACTGACGGTATTCGGACAGAACGCCATCGCGATCGCGGAAGCCAAGACCCTCCCGTACATCGCGACGGGCACCCTCGGGCTCTGGTCCGCGTTCATGAAGGGCATCGCCTGCAATCTGCTGGTCAACGTCGCCATCCTGCTGGCGTTCGCGTCGAAGAACATGATCGGGAAATTCTTCGGCATCTGGTTCCCCATCATGGCCTTCGTCGCCTCGGGGTTCGAGCACTCCGTGGCGAACATGTACTTCATCCCCACGGGCATCATGCTGGGGGCCAATGTCTCCTGGGCGCAATTCGTCCAGTGGAACCTGATCCCGGTGACGCTGGGAAACATCGTCGGCGGATTCATCTTCATCGGCGCGGTATACTTCTATTCCTTCAAAAAAGAACTTTCCTCGATGTCGCCCACGTAACATCGGCCCTGCAAACCCGAAGCCCCCGCATGACCGGCCTTCCAGGACTCCGGCAATGCGGGGGCTTTCGTTTTGCCCTTTGCGGCGACGGCAGGGCCCGGCGAACGGAACGGACGGCTACAGAAACGGCAGGGGGTCGTCCCTGCGATAGGCCGTGGCCTGGCAGGACGCCATGAGTTCGCCGGGAAGGTTGCGGACTTCGATCAGGAAGTGGCTGATTCGGCGGGACCGGTTGAGGAGCTTCGCCTCGGCCTGGAGGACGTCCCCTTCGTTCGGGGCCTTCACGTAGGAGATGCTTACGTTGAGGGCGATCTCGATCCGGCCGCTGGAATTCGAGGCGAACTGGAACGCCTCGTCGATGAGCGAGAAAAGTGCGCCGCCGTGGCAGCGCCCGTAGATGTTGCGGTGCCTCTCCGTGAAGGTCATCTGGACGAGCGCGTAGCCGTCATCGACCTTCAGCAGTTCGAGACCCAGCATCTTCGCATAGGGCTCATCCTTCGCCCGCCCGCGCAGGGCCTCGAAGACCTTCTCGCTCATGTCCCCCTCCTAAAATGAAATCCCCCTTCGTCCCCCTTTGCCAAAGGGGGAAAGAGGGGGATTTTCTCAACAACCGATACCCGAGACCCTAGACCCGATACCCTGCTGAGGGTACGGGGATTCGTCCCCCTCACCCCGCCCTCTCCCTCGCAGGGGAGAGGGAGATCAAGGAAAGGGTCATTAGAGGCTGTAAACCTTCTCCCCCGGCAACACGGTAAACCCGCTCTTCGTCAGGATCTCGATGGCGCGGTCCGTCGCGTTGAACCGGAAGATGATGATCGCGTGCTCGCCGCTTCTCTCCACGTAGGCGTACATGTACTCCACGTTGATGCTTTCCTTCGAGAGCGCCTCGAGGATGCTGTGGAGCCCGCCCGGACGGTCGGGCACCAGCACGGCGACGACGCTCGTGCGCCCCACGGTGAACCCGTTCTCCTTGAGGACCTGCTTGGCCTTTTCCGCGTCGTTGACGATCAGGCGCAGCACCCCGAAATCGGAGGTGTCGGCGAGCGAGAGGGCCCGGATGTTGATGCCGGCGTCCCTCAGCACGCGCGTGACGAATTCCAGCCCGCCCGGCTTGTTCTCCAGAAAGATGGATATCTGCTCGACCTTGTTCATGGGTGCACCCCCTTCGTGCGGTCTCAGATGGTTCGCTTGTCGATGACGCGCTTCGCCTTGCCCTCGAAACGCTGGATCGTCTTGGGCTCCACGAGCTTCACCTTGGTCGAGACGCCCAGGTAGTCCTTGATGTCCTTCGTGATGCGGCGGCTGAGCTGCTGCAGCACCTTCACCTCGCCCGTCTCGGCGAAGACCTTCTCCCCGACCTCGACCTGCACCTCCAGGGTGTCGAGATTGCCCTCGCGGTCCACGACGAGCATGTAGTGGGGCTCGATGCCCGGGATGTTGAGCAGCACGCCCTCGATCTGGGAGGGGAACACGTTGACCCCGCGGATGATCAGCATGTCGTCGCTGCGGCCCGTGACGCGGTCCATGCGCACGAGCGTCCGGCCGCACCGGCAGGGCGCCTTCACCAGGCGGGAGACGTCCCGCGTGCGGTAGCGGATCAGCGGAAAGGCCTCCTTGGTCACCGTGGTGAAGACCAGTTCGCCGACCTCCCCCTCGGGCAGCACCTCGCCCGTTTCGGGGTTGATGATCTCGGCGATGAAGTGGTCCTCGAAAATGTGGAGGCCCTGTTTGGCTTCGAGGCACTCCATGGCGACACCGGGCCCCATGACCTCCGAGAGCCCGTAGATGTCGAGGGCCGTGATATCGAGCTTGTTTTCGATCTCCTGGCGCATCTTCTCGCTCCAGGGCTCGGCGCCGAGGACGCCCACGCGCAGCTTCAGGGCGCGCATGTCGACGCCCATCTCCTCGCCCTGCTCGGCCAGGTAGAGCGTGTAGGAGGGGGTGGCGCAGATGGCGGTGGGGCCGAAGTCCTGGAGGATCATGATCTGGCGCTTCGTGTTGCCGCCCGAGATGGGGATGACGCTGGCGCCGAGCTTCTCGGCCCCGTAGTGGGCCCCGAGGCCGCCCGTGAAGAGGCCGTAGCCGTAAGCGTTGTGGATGATGTCGTTCTTCGTCAGGCCCGCCATGACGAAGCACCGGGCCATGAGCTCGGACCAGGTTTCGATGTCGCGCTTCGTGTACCCCACGACGGTGGAGCGGCCCGTGGTGCCCGAGGAGGCGTGGACCCGGACCACACTCGACATGGGAACGGCGAAGAGGCCGTAGGGGTAGTTGTCCCGCAGGTCCTGCTTGGTCGTGAAGGGAAACCGCTTCAAATCGTCGAGGGACCGGATGTCATCGGGTTTGACGCCGGCGTTGTCGAAGGCCCGCTTGTAGAACCCCACGGTGTGGTACACGCGCTGGACCACCTGCTGGAGCCTCTTGACCTGCAACGCCTCCAGCGCCTCGCGCGGCAGCGTCTCGAATTCTTCGTTGTAGATCATAATCCCCTCTTCCCTCCTCGGTGTGTAGTCAAGACCGAAAAACAGCTCGCACTATAGCTGAAATCGTTTTCCTTTCAAAGCGGATTTACGCATCCCGACGCTCCGGCGCACAGATGCTGCCGTCCCGGTAGCAGCGCTTGATGTAGACGTACCCGCCGGCCAGGGCGACGATGATCACGCCGATCCCGATGAGCTTGAGCCCGTCGAGGTCCTTCACGTCGAGGATGATGACCTTGCGGGCAATCGCGATAATCGCCACCGTCATGACGACCTCGACGTGGACGAGCCTGTGGTCCAGGTACATCCGGATCGATTCCAGGAGCTCGATGCCGATCAGGACGAGCAGGAACATGCCGAAGATTTCGAGCAGGCGGTTCACGTCGAAGAGCAGGTACGGGGGCGTGCTGAGATCCTTGACGATGATCCAGGCCAGATCGAGGGATGCGAACAGAACGACCAGGGCCATCATGATGACCAGCGATCGGACGACGATGCCTTCCAGCTTTTCCAGGTATTTGAGCATGGTGCGGTCTCTCCGGGATTTGTTGAGCCTTTCCGGGTAGTTCTACCACAACCGCGGGGAAGAGCAAAGGATTTGTGTTTGGAATCGCTCGAGACCGTGCTTATAATGACAGGAAAGGTTTCGAGAAGAGGAGAACCGCATGACCATCATTCAGATCAAGGGGATGTCCTGCAGCCACTGCGTCATGGCCGTCACGAAGGCCCTCGGCGGAATCGACGGGGTTCAAAACGTGAAGGTGGATCTAGCCCGGGGGGAGGCGTCCTTCGACGAGACGAAGCCCGTCGACCGGGCCGTCATCGCGGAGCGGATCCGGAAGGCGGGGTTCGACGTTGCCTGAGAAGATCGTCCTCGGGATTGCCGGCATGTCCTGCGCCGCCTGCGTGCGGCGCGTGGAGGAGGGCCTGAAGGCCCTGCCGGGCGTGAAAGACGCCGCGGTGAATTTCGCCACGGGCAAGGCCCTCGTGGAATACGACCCCGGCGTTGCGAGCACGGACGGCATGGCCGACACGGTCCGCGAGCTGGGCTACGAGGTCGTCTCCCGGGAGCCTGCGGGCCGCGGCGCCAGGGAAAAGACGACGGTTTCCATCGGCGGGATGACCTGCGCGGCCTGCGTTCGCAGGGTCGAGCTTGCCCTGAAGGAGCTCGCCGGCGTCGAAGAGGCTGCCGTGAACCTGGCCACGGGGCGCGGGACGGTGACCCACGGCCCGGAATGGGCGGGCCCGGGCGGGCTCCGCAAGGCCGTTACGGAGGCGGGTTACGAATACCTGGGACTCGTCGACGAGTCGCGCGAGGACCCCATCGAGAAGGCCCGCGAGCGGGAGATCCGGGAGCTCTCGGTCAAGTTCGCCGCCGGCATCGTCCTGAGCGTGATCATCTTTATGGGCACGATGCAGGAGTGGTTCCCCTTCCTGGAGCCAATCCCCCGGCAGGCCATGCCTGCTATTCGCCCTGACGACGCCCGTCGTCTTCTGGGTGGGAAGCCGCTTTCACTCGGGCGCCCTGAAGGCGCTCAGGCAGAAGACCTCGGACATGAACACGCTCGTGTCCATCGGGGCCCTGTCGGCCTACCTGTACTCGGCGCTCGCCACGTTCTTCCCGTCCGTATTCACCGGCGCAGGGGTTCACCTCCACGTCTACTACGACGGGGCGGCCTTCATCGTCAGTTTCATCGTTCTGGGCAGGCTGCTGGAGGCGCGCACGAAGGGGAAGACCTCGCAGGCCATCAAGCGTCTCGTGGGGCTCAAGCCCCGCACGGCGCGCGTCATCCGCGGCGGGCAGCCCGCGGACATCCCCGTCGAGGAAGTCCTGAGGGGCGACGAGATCCTCGTGCGGCCCGGGGAGAAGATCCCCACCGACGGCGTCGTCCTCACGGGCGCCTCGGCCGTCGACGAGTCCATGCTCACGGGCGAGAGCATGCCCGTCGCGAAGGAGGCCGGCAGCGACGTCTACGGGGCTACAATCAACCGCAGCGGGAGCTTCACCTTCCGGGCGACGAAGATCGGCGCCGAGACGGCGCTCGCCCAGATCATCCGCCTTGTCGAAGAGGCCCAGGGCTCGAAGGCCCCCATCCAGCGGATCGCCGACCGCGTGGCCGCCGTGTTCGTGCCGACCGTCATGGCGATCGCCGCCGTCACCTTCGTTGTCTGGGCCTTTTTCGTCCCGGACCCCGTCCTGGCGAGGGCGCTGCTCAATTTCGTCTCCGTGCTGATTATCGCCTGCCCTTGCGCCATGGGGCTGGCGACGCCGACGGCCGTCATGGTGGGCACGGGAATCGGCGCCGAGAAGGGGATCCTGATCAAGGGGGGCGAAAGCCTCGAGAAAGCCCACAGGCTGACCATGGTCGTTTTCGACAAGACGGGAACCCTCACCGTGGGAGAGCCCCGCGTCACCGACGTCGAGACGGCGCCCGGCGCGACCCGGGAAGACGTCCTGCGGGCCGCCGCCGCGGTGGAGGCCCTCTCCGAGCATCCCCTGGCCGCCGCCATCGTCGAGAAGGCGAAAAGCGAAGGGATCGGAACGGGCCCCGTCGAGGGGTTCGAGGCCCTCTCGGGTCTCGGCGCCAGGGCCCTCGTCGACGGCACGGCTGTCCTGCTGGGCAACCGCAAGCTGATCGAGCAGGAAGGCGTGCGCCTCGACGGCCTGGGCCAAACAGGCGACAGGCTGTCCGGCGAGGCGAAGACCTGCGTCTTCGTGGCCCGGGAGGGAAAGGCGGCCGGGGTGATCGCCCTTGCCGACGTGCCGAAGGACACGGCCGCCGAAACGGTGGCAACGCTGAAGGGCATGGGCCTGAAGGTGGGGCTGATCACCGGCGACAACGAGGGAACCGCCCGGGCCATGGGCCGGGCCCTCGGCATCGACCGGGTGCTCGCCGAGGTCCTCCCCGGCGGGAAGGCAGAAGAGATCGGGCACCTGAAAGCACAGGGCGAGGTCGTCGCCATGGTGGGCGACGGGATCAACGATGCGCCCGCCCTTTCGGCCGCCGACATCGGGATCGCCATCGGGGCCGGGACCGACGTGGCCATCGAGGCCTCCGACATCACCCTCATCCGCGACGACCTGCGGGCCGTTCCCGAGGCGATCCGGCTCTCCTTCCGGACGATGAAGGCCATCCGGCAGAACCTCTTCTGGGCCTTCATCTACAACGTCATCGGGATCCCCGTTGCGGCGGGTGTCCTGTACCCCTTCTTCGGGGTCCTGCTCAACCCCGTCTATGCCGCCGCCGCCATGGCGCTCAGCTCCGTGTCGGTGGTGACCAACTCGCTGCGTCTCAGATGGTCCTGACGGCTGCGCCTCGGGCAAATGCACGGGACGTCGTGAAGTTGAGAAGTGAAGTAAGGGGGGGGCAAAAAGTTCTCGCCCTGTGCAGTTAAGGCGGGGACTGCACAGGGCGAGGAGGAAGGGGAGGGAATCTTATATCGAGTTCCTCACAGCAGCCTGTAAGGATACGCGCGTTTCGTCCAGATGCTCGTCGGGTAATCTGCCTGAAGTCGCTCGTAGGCCATTTTAAGCGGCTTCGCGTTGTGCGTGTTCTTGTACTGGCAGACCCCTTTCAGGTATATCGCCTCCGCGGTGGAATCGCTCCGCGGGTACTTCTCCACGATCTGGTCAAAGAACTCCAGGGCCTTGTCGATGCGTTCGGCGTCGAAATGAACCTTGCCCACCCCCAGCAGGATGGACGGTATCATTTCTTCGGGAGGGAGGAAGCCCGCGGTGCGCTGATGCTCTTTTCCTCCGCCGTTTGCCGATATCAGGGTCGGTGTCCACTTCAGCATGTTTCCATCAGCCCAGGCATCCGAGTCGTGCGCAAGTCAAACGGGAATTTGCCGATATCAGGGTCGGTGTCCACTTCAGCATGTTTCCATCAGCCCAGGCATCCGAGTCGTGCGCAAGTCAAACGGGAATGACATTCCCTTCGATCCATGCGATCACATCGTTTCCCCGAACCGTCACGACATCCGGCTGCCGGCAGCCGATTCGGTCCGGGTTTGCAAAAAAGGGAAGGATCTACGGTACGACAAAGCAAACCGGTTGCCATCCCCGGGATGACGTCTTCTTTTTCCCAACTATACGACATCAAAAAGAATTTCAGAACATCCCGCAGGGCGGCTCATGGGTGCAGGCGACACAATCTCCCCTCGGCACCGGTCGGTGACCTCACGACAGCGGGGGTTTCCCCCTCGAAATGCCCTGCATACGGCTTTTTCGGGGGAGCGACCCTTTCGTCACGCCCCTGCGACATGGATGTCGCGTCTGCGGGGTTGCTTCCAGGGCCGCCATGCGACTCACGGGCAGCTTCCGGAAACCGGCTGCAAGCCATGGACAACGGCGAAGCAAAGGAGGGTCAAGATCCCGTCCGGGCAGGCAGGATGCAGTCCGGGGCGTCGTGGGCTGTGCTGTTGACGACGGGTGTCACGTCGTAGGCGTCCATCTCCACTGCGGGATAGGGCGTCAGAAGCGCCTGGAGCCGCCCAAGGTCGCTTTCCGCGGGATCGAGCCATCGATCCTCGACGCCCTCGGGCACAATGACGGGCATGCGGTCGTGGATGAGGCGCACCAGATCGTTCGCCCCGGTGGTGACGATCGTGCACGTGCAGATCTCGTTTCCGTCGGGGGCTCGCCACGTCTCGTAGAGACCTGCCAGCCCGAAGGGCTTTCCAGACTTGAGAAAAACGTAGGCGGGCACCTTCCGCTTCCCCACGGGGCGCCACTCGTAAAACCCGTCGGCCGCGATGAGGCATCGCCGCTTCTCGAAAGCACGGCGAAAACTGGGCTTCTCCGCCAGGGTTTCGGCGCGGGCATTGATGAGGCGGTGGCCGATGGCGGGGTCCTTCGCCCACGAAGGGATCAGCCCCCACCGCATGGGCTCGAAACGCCTCGCGCCGTCCGCAACGACGCAGAGGACGTCCTGTCCCGGCGCGATGTTGTACCGGGGGCGAAGTGCCGCCGGCGCCGGGGCGTGGAATCGCTCGGTGACGGCGACATAGGGACTCACGAGTGTAAACCGCCCGCACATGGGTGCCCTCCCCCGCGCAACAAGGGACCCGCCAGGCATCAGGCTCATGGCAGGCCCAGCGGGACGTGTACGAAGTTAGGAAGCTGCGAAGTTAAGAAGTTCGGCACAAACAGGGATTGCACGATTGCCTTCAGCTTCTCCAAACTTCAAAACTTCTCAGCTTCCGCATTCAAGACGGATGCGCCCCCGGTCACCGGTCTCTCACCCGTCCATCAGGTTGATCATCTGGTATTCGTGGTACATGCACCGGTCCTGCACGAAGAGAATCCCGTTTTCTTCTGCAAGCTTCCGGGCCTCCTCGTTGCGGATACCCTGCTGGAGCCAGACGACGTCCACATCGCCCCTCTCCTTCCGTCGAGCCACCGCTTCCCTGACCGGTTCGAGGGCCTCCTCGGAACGCCGGAACACCTGGACCACATCGATCCGCTTGGGGACCGATTTGAGGTCGGGGTAGCATTTCCGTTTCAGGATGATCTCGGCGGTCGGGTTCACCGGGATGATGTCGTAGCCCTTCTTGGCGAGATACTCGGGCACCCAGTAGGCCGTCTTGCCGGAATCCTTCGACATGCCGTAGACGGCAATGGTGCGGGTTTTCTCCAGGATGCTGCGTATCGTATCGCGGGCGGCCATTTCACCTCCCCTGCCGAGACATGATCTTCATTTTATCACACTCCGCCCGGCCGGCGAAGCCGCAATGAGCGCTACTCCACCCGCACGTGCTTCCAGCGTCCCCCGCGAAAACGCAGGGCCATGAGAAGGGAGTAACACATCATGGAGGCGACCATGGCGACCCAGACTCCGGTGGGTCCCCAGCCCAGCGTGATCGCCAGCCCGTAGGCAAGCGGCAGCCGGACGCCCCACATGCACGCCACGATGATCCACATGGTCGACCTCGTGTCGCCGGCCCCCGTGATGGCCCCGGAGAGGATGGTCCCCAGAGCCAGGAAGGGCTCGGAAACCATGTTGATCCGCAGGTAATGGGCCGTCTCGGCAAGAACCTCCGGCGTCCGGGCCAGGATCGACGCGAACGCCTCGGCCCAGATGAAGATGGGCAGGGCAAGCGCACCGAGCAGGATCATGCCCGCCCCCGCCGTTTTCCAACCGAGGGTCTCCGCCCTCTGCGGGTTGCCCGCCCCCAGGTTCTGCCCGGCGAGAACGGACGCGGCCATGTTGAGGGCAAAGGCCGGCAGGAAAATGATCGCCTCGATCCGCAGGCCGTTGGTCAGCGCGGCAAGGGCGGTGACCGTGCCTTCGCCGATGCGCGACAGGATGTTGTAGAGCACGATGCTCCCCGCCTGCCAGGCGACCTGCAGGAAAACCGACGGCCAGCCGATGTCGACGATTCTGCGGACGGTCGGGAAATCCACGCGCCAGGGCTCGGTGAAGACACCCCGCCACCGTTTCGTCGCCAGGAGGGCCAGGCTGATGAACATCCCCGCGGCGAACGACGAGGCGGTGGCCAGCGCGATGCCCCGGTACCCCATCTGCGGGAAGGGCGGTATCCCGATGACCAGGGCGAAGTCGCCCGCGATGTTGACGAGGCTGACAACGAACATCGTGATCAGGGGCTTCTTCACGTCGCCTGCGGCGCGGAAAACGGAGTTGGCGATAATGAGCAGGTAATTGGGCCCCAGGGCGAAGGCGAAGATGCGCAGGAAGTCTTCGGCCGGGTTGCGGATCTCGCCGGGCATGCCCGCCAGGGCGACAATCTCGCGGCACCAGACAACCGTGGCGGCCGTGAGGACGACGGCCACGACCGCACCGAACAGCAGCGACTGCCTGGCGATCTCGACGGCGCGACCCGGGCGCGAGGCCCCGACGGCTCGCGAAACCATGGCGATCGTCCCGACGCCGATGGCGTTCGCGACGACGATCACGATGAAGAAGAGCTGGGTGACAAACCCGACGGCCGCCTGGATGTCGGGCCCGATGAACCCCGCCACGTATAGATCGGCGAGGCCCACGAAGAAATTGAAGACCATGATGAAGAAGGTCGGCCACGAGAGGTGCCAGATGTTCTTCCAGAGGCTGCCCTGCGTCAGCTCCGGGGGACGATGCTCGCCGAT
>JALOPC010000111.1 GCA_025454095.1 Syntrophales bacterium
GATCGCCCAGATGATCGTGGCGCCGGTCTGCCGGGTCCGGTGGGACGTGCAGGCGGCCCTGCCCTCGACGGACCGGGGAAGCGGCGGCTTCGGGCACACGGGCTAGCCCCGCAGGGGCTGCGTCCCGCCTTGATTTCCCATGGACAACCGGGTTGAAATAGTCTAATACTTCAAAAAATGGCCTGTCTCGGGACGCCGGAAAACAGGAAGTTAGGAAGCTAGGAAGTTAAGAAGCGCGGAAAAAGGAAAGAACTGCAGTATTCAAACGACCGGATAGACCGGACAGACGGAATAGACCGAATAGACGGAACAGACTCTTGAAAAGTTCGAAAGTCAAAAAGACCATCGCGGAGATCAACGAGAAGATCCGGCAGGGCAAGGCCGTCGTCGTGACGGCCGAGGAGATGATCGACATCGTCGAGCGCCACGGCGACGTGGAAGCCGCGCGGCGGGTCGACGTGGTGACGACGGGGACCTTCGGGCCCATGTGCTCCTCGGGCGCCTTCCTGAACTTCGGGCACACCTCTCCCCGCATCAAGGCCCACAAGGTCTGGCTCAACGACGTCGCCGCCTACGGCGGGGTTGCGGCGGTCGACTGCTACCTCGGGGCCACCGAGGTGGCCGAGGGCGATCCCCTCAACAGCGTTTTCCCCGGCGAGTTCAACTACGGGGGCGGCCACGTCATCGAGGACCTCGTGACCGGAAACGTGATCCGCCTTCGCCTGGAGGGATACGGCACGGACTGCTACCCCTCGCGCAAGCAGGAGAAGAACGTCCTGCTGCACGACCTGCGGGATGCGCTGCTCTTCAACCCGCGCAACTGCTACCAGAACTACAACTGTGCCGTGAACATGTCCGACAAAACGATCTACACCTACATGGGGGTCCTGCGCCCGCGGATGGCCAATGCGAATTACTCCACGTCGGGGCAGCTCAGCCCGCTGTTCAACGACCCCTACTACCGGACGATCGGCATCGGGACCCGCATCTTCCTCGGCGGGGCCCAGGGCTACGTGGCCTGGCACGGCACCCAGCATGCCCCGAACACGCCGCGCGGCCCCAACGGAGTCCCCACGGGCGGGGCGGGGACCCTGGCCGTCATCGGCGACCTGAAGCAGATGTCTTCGGAGTGGCTCAAGGGGGCCAGTTTCCTCGGCTACGGGGTTTCCCTCTACGTCGGCATCGGGATCCCGATCCCCGTCCTCGACGAGGACATGGCACGCTGCACCGCCGTGAAGGACGCCGACATCAGGACCCAGATCTACGACTACAGCATGGACTATCCGGGCGGCGGCGACATCAAGAGTCTCGGCGAGGTGACCTATCGGGAGCTTCGCAGCGGCCGCATCGTGCTGAACGGCAAGGAAGTGTCCACGGCCTCCATGTCGAGCTACTACCGTGCGCGGCAGATCGCGGAGACGCTCAAGACCTGGATCGAAAGGAAGGAATTCCTGCTGGGCGAGCCCCAGGCGCTTCTTCCCTCGGTGAGCCAGGAGCACACCGGGGCGCACCGGAAACGCTGAGACCGGTGCCGGGGGGATGGCGGATGAAGGTGGGGAGAGTGCTTCTGCTGTTCCTGATCCTCATGGGATCGGTCATCCTCTTCGGGAGCCGGGGGGTCCTGGACAACCGCCGCCTCGACCAGAAGCTTTCCGACTTGCGCAAGAGCAACGAGGAGTTGTCCGTGAAAAACGACGCCCTCAAGAAAGAGATCCTTCTGCTCCGCAACGACATGCGCTATATCGAAAAGGTGGCCCGCGACGAACTCGGCATGGTGAAGTCCAACGACCGGGTGTACCGGCGTGTCGAGTGAATCCTCTTTAAACTCGGAAGCGACGAAACGAAGAAACTGGGAAGTTCGGAGAAGCAGAAGCCCCGCGATGACTTCCGGCCTATCCGAGCTTCACAACTTCTGAACTTCGCAGCTTCTCTTCTTTTCCCTCAACCAGGGTGTCAAAATTTCTTCCATGGCTCCGGAAACGCCCTCCCGGAGCCTTTTTCGTGGCTGCCGCCCCGTCCGAGGCTCCGCCCCCCGCATTTTTTATTTAACCCCCGCACCCTCCCTGCCGATTAGTAACGTTGGGAGTTTGCCCCGCCGCAATGCCTGCCGGCCGGACATCCCGCGAGATGCCCGGCCGAAAAGGCCTCTGATTCAAGGCCTTCCGGGGTTGCGGCCGGGACAGTCCCGCCCCGGCCCGCTTCCCGGCCTGCCCGTGGCACAGTGCTTGCTTAACGTATTGCCCGTAGTGGCGTGAAGTGAATCGGCCTTAATCAACTCAGCCTGTCCCGGTTTTCCGGCCGGGCGAGACCGCAGAACACAGAGGACTCCATGCTCAAACTCAACGGCCTGTTTGCAAACAAGAAACAGATTGCGGGGCTCGATATCGGATCCAGTGCCGTCAAGATTGCCGAGATCGCCGAGGGGCCCGACGGCTACATGCTGCAGAATTTCGCCAGCGTTCCCCTCGCGAAAGGCATCATCACCGACGGCATCATCGCCAACCCCAACGCCCTGGTCGAGCGAATCAAGGAACTCCTCAAAATCTCCCATTGCAAGGCCCGCACCGTCGTCACCTCCCTCTCCGGGTATTCCGTCATCGCCAAGAAGATCGGATTTCCCTCGATGGACGAGGAATCGCTGCGCGAGCTGATCAGCGACGAGATCGAGAAGTACCTGCCTTTCGGCGACATGAAGGACGTCAATTTCGACTTCCAGATCCTGGGGCCCAGCGAGATGAGCCCGGGGCAGATGGAGGTCTTCCTCGTGGCCGCCAAGAAGGATGTCGTGCAGAGCTACGTCGAGACCCTCAAGAAAGCCGGGCTGGACGTGGCCATCATGGACGTGGACTCCTTCGCCCTCGAGACGATGTACGAGGAAAACTACGATTACGGGCACGAGGACGTCTGCATCCTCGTCAACATCGGGGCGAGCATGACCAACATCAACGTCGTCAAGGGGGGCGCCTCCATCTTCATCCGCGACTTCCCCCTGGGAGGCACCTCGATTACGGAAAACCTCCAGGACAAGACGGGAGTTTCCTTCGAGGAGGCCGAGCGCGTGAAGCTGGAGAAAGCCTCTTCGGGAGACGAGAACAGCCGCGATGAACTGCTGACGTACGCCGATCCGCTGTTGCTGGAGATCGAGCGTTCCGTCGATTATTTCCGCTCGACCTACCCGGGCAAGTTCATCAAGCAGATCCTGCTCTGCGGCGGTACGGCCCGGATGCCCGGCATCGGGGACGCGCTTCTGCAGCGGCTCAACGTGGAGGTCGAGATCGCCAATCCCTTCCGCAAGGTTTCGGCCGACAAGAAGTCGTTCTCTGCAGAGGACCTGAAAGAAATCG
The DNA here is from genome assembly GCA_025454095.1 of Syntrophales bacterium. Classification (GTDB taxonomy): domain Bacteria; phylum Desulfobacterota; class Syntrophia; order Syntrophales; family UBA2192; genus UBA2192. The sequence continues at coordinate 3,345 of JALOPC010000111.1, forward strand.
GGCCGCAGGCCTCAGTCGGTGTCGGGCTCGCCATGAGGAGGATCGGGGACAAATGATCAAGGTCAACCTGCTTCCCTACCGGGAAAAGAAAAAGGAAGTCCAGTCGAAAAGCCAGGTCGTCATCCTCGGTGCCCTGGGAGGCGCGTTCGCGGTCCTGCTCCTCGGGTTCCACGTTTTCACCGTGATGAAGCTCAGTGAACTCGAGAACGATGTGCAGGGCACCCAGCAGAGGCTCCAGCAGCTCAAGTCGAGCATCGGCGACATCAACCAGTACAAGAAGGCGAAGGAAATTCTGGAGAAGCGGCTCCACATCATCAGCTACCTGGAAAAGAACCGCTTCGCCAAGGTCTATTTCCTCGACGAGCTGACCGCCATGGTCCCGGCCAACCAGGTTTGGGTCAAGTCGATGAAGGAAACGGAGACAGACGTGAAGATCGACGGGTTCGCGCGGGACAACATCGCCATCGCGAAGTTCATGAGGAACCTGGAACGGTCCAAACACCTCACCTCCGTCGATCTGGTTTCGTCGAAACAAACGGAAATCGCGGGCAACCGGCTGAAGCAGTTCACCCTGTCCTGCGGTCTCAAGAAGGGGTTCTAAGCATGGCACTGAGCGTAGACGATCTCAAGAGAATGCCCGTACGGCAGAAGGTCCTGGCGATGTTCGTGCTCTTCATCCTGCTGGGATTCGCCTATTACTCGCTCTACTACCAGAACGCCATGCAGGAGGAGGAGCAGCTCCAGCAGAAGCTCACGGCCCTCCAGGTCGAGCTCTCCCAGAAGCAGAAGCTCATGGAGGAGAAACTCCGGTTCGAGCGGGAGATCGCCCAGCTGCAGGAGCAGCTCAAGGTGGCCATGGCGAAACTGCCCGAGCAGAAGGAAATCCCGGGCCTGCTGATCTCCATGTCGGAGGCCGAGGGCCTCGGCGGCGTCGAATTCCAGCTCTTCGAGCCCCTGGCCCCCGTGGAGAAGGAGTTCTACGCCGAGCTGCCCGTGAAGATTTCGCTCACCGGGGTCTATCACGACACGGCCTCGTTCTTCGAGAAGGTGGCAAAACTGCCCCGCATCGTCAACGTGTCGGACGTCTCCATGGAACGGCGGGACGGTACGAAGGACGCCAACGGCGCCAAGGGGCCAACCCTGGCGACGAGTTTCCTGATTAAAACCTACATGTTTGTCGAAAAGCCCGTTGAAGGGAGCAAGAAGGCGGATGGAACGGACAAGAAAGCAGCGCAGAAACAGTAAGCTTCTGGCAGGAAGCCTGGCCCTCGTCGTCCTGCTCGCGGTTTCCGCGACGGCAGCGCCCGCAGCGGCCCCGCCTGCGGCGCCCGCGGCGGCGCCCGCGACGGCGGTAGCCTCGGCGATTCCCGCAGCGGCTCCCGCGACGGTGAAGCCGGAGGCGGCCGCAACCGCCCCCGACATCCCGGACTACCGGTACGACCCGAAGGGCAAGACCGATCCCTTCAAGCCCTTCGTGCGGCTCGAGTTGCCGACCCCCGCGAAGAAGGGGCCGGAGAAGAAGAAATACACCGGGCACCTCACGCCCCTGCAGCGGGTTTCCCTGGACAAGGTCCGCGTGACGGGCATTGCCGGGTCGCCGGTCAAGCGCGCGGCCATGGTCGAGGACGGGGCGGGCAAGGGCTACATCGTTTACCTGGGCACGCTCATCGGGGAAAACGGCGGCAGGGTGATCCAGATCCTCCCCGACCGGGTCATCGTCGAGGAGAAAGTCGGCGAAGGCATCAAGGGAAAAGAAAAATCGCATCGCGTGGCGCTGAAGCTCCATAAAGAAGAAGGCGAGGGAAGACCATGAAGAAGCTGAGCATGTGGGCACTGACGATTTCATTCTGTGTGATGCTGGTTGCCGGCTGCGCAACGATGAACGCCGGGCCCGACCCGGCGGCGGAGGCTGCCGCCAAACCGGGAGCTCCGGCGCCCGCCGATGCGGCTGCCTCTGTCGGCTACATCGAGAAGATCGCCTTCGACAAGACGGCGGACAAGGAGAAAGTCATCGTCTCCACGTCCAAGCTCATGGGATACACGGCTTCCCGGGAGTCTGCCCGGACCCTCGTGCTCACCTTCGACAAGATGATGGTGCCCGATGAGCTGAAGAAGAAGACCGCCGAGGGCAGCCTCAAGGTTGTCGAGGGCGTAACCGGCGATCAGATGAAATCGGGCGAACGGCCCGTTGCCACCCTGAAGATCGTGCTGCGGGACGCCGTGCCGCACCTCGTCCGCGAAGAGGGAAACCAGCTCATCGTCGAAGTCGACACGGTCAGCCTGCCCCACAGCGAGACGATAAAGAATGAAGTGGCCAAGATCGACGCGATGCGGCCCTCGCCGAAGACCCGCGAGGCCAAGGTCGAGAAGAAGGACGCCAAGGTGTACACGGGGCAGAAGATCACGGCCGATTTCCAGGATGCCAACGTACGCAGCGTCTTCCGACTCATCGCCGAGGTGAGCGGCCTCAACATCGTGGCCGGCGAGGACGTGAAAGGCACCGTCACGATGAAGCTCAACGAAATTCCCTGGGACCAGGCCCTGGAGACGGTTCTCGACATCCAGCAGCTCGGGACCAAGACGCAGGGCAACGTGATCGT
>JALOPC010000112.1 GCA_025454095.1 Syntrophales bacterium
ATCGGGTCTCGGGTATAGGGTCAGTTGAAGGGGATTCAAGATGCTGGAGATGGAAGCCGTCAGGAAGATCATCCGCCGGGCCCTCGAGGAGGACATCCGGTCGGGGGACGTGACGACGGCCTATGCCCTCACGGGCGGCGAGACGGGGAAGGCCACGGCGCTGGCCAAGGAAGACCTCGTCGTGGCCGGACTGGACGTGTTCCGCGACGTCTTCCGCCTCCGCGACGCGGGCCTCGCGTTCCGGGCGGCGTTGAAGGACGGCGACCGGGTACCCCGGGGGACCGTGCTGGCCGTCGTGCAGGGGTCGCTGGCGAGCATCCTCACGGCCGAACGGGTCGCCCTGAACCTGTTCCAGCGGATGTGCGGGGTGGCCACCCTGACGAGACAGTTCGTCGATGCCGCGGCCGGGACGAAGGCCGAGATCCTCGACACCCGCAAGACCATGCCGGGCCTGCGCATCCTCGACAAGTACGCCGTCCGCGTCGGCGGGGGGCGCAATCACCGCTACGGGCTCTACGACGGGATCCTGATCAAGGACAACCACATCGAGGCGGCCGGGGGTATCGGGAAGGCGGTCCGACGGGTCCGGGAAAGGGCCCCTCTCCTGGCGAGGATCGAGGTGGAGGCAAGAACCCTCGCCGAGGTCCGGGAGGCCCTGGCGGCAGGCGCGGACGTGATCATGCTCGACAACATGCCCGTCGACGCCATGCGGAAGGCCGTGGCGCTCATCGACGGGAGGGCGCTCGTGGAAGCCTCGGGGAACGTGACGCTCGCGACGGTGAAGGCGATCGCCTCGACGGGGGTCGATTTCATCTCCTCCGGGGCGCTCACCCATTCGGCCCGGGCCTCGGACATATCCCTGAAGGTCAAGAGGAAGCCCTGACCGATGGACGTCAACATCGAAGAGCTCAGACGCTTTTTCCTTACGAAGACCATCGGCCGGAGGATCGAGTTCCACGAGGAAATCGGGTCGACGAACAGCGAGGCCCTGCGCCTCGCCCTCGAAGGGACGCCCGAAGGGACCGTGATCATCGCCGACGCGCAGTCCGACGGCCGGGGGCGGCTCGATCGCGTCTGGGAGTCGCCGCCGTCGAGGAATCTCTACTTCTCCGTCGTCCTGCGGCCCGGCATTGCCGCCGTATCGGCGTCGCTCGTCCCGCTGATGACCGGCGTGGCCGTCGCGGACGTCGTGTCGCAGTACTGCCCGGGGCGCGTGAGGCTCAAGTGGCCCAACGATGTCCTCGTCGACGGGCGGAAGATCTGCGGGATGCTCACGGAGATGAGGACCCGGGGTGACCGCGTGGCCTTCATCATCGTCGGGATCGGCGTAAACGTCAACATGGCTCGACTCGATTTCCCGCGGGAGCTCCGCGAAACGGCCACGTCCCTGCAGATCGAGACGGCCTGCGAGCTCGACCGGTTCGACGTTGCCGCGCGGCTCTTCGAAGCCCTGGAACGCGGGTACCGCATCTTCCTGGGCGGGGGGGAGGCGGCGATCCGGGAGACCTGGCTGCGGTATGCCGACATCGTCGGCAAACGCGTCGAGGTCGTGTTCGGGAAGGCCGTGCAGCGGGGAATCGTAACGGGCCTCGACGCGAGCGGGGCCCTCCTCCTCGAGGGGGAGGCCGGCGTGCAGCAGGTGCTCGCCGGGGATGTCTATATCGAGAGGTTGTGAACATGCTCCTGGCAATCGATGTGGGAAACAGCAACACCGTCCTGGGTCTCTACGACGGCGACCAGCTCATCTACGACTGGCGGATCCGTACCGTCGCGAATCACACCGTCGACGAGTACGGCATGCTGATCGTGAACCTGTACAAGACGGTCAAGTCGAAATCTCAACCCGTCACCCTCACAGGCATCATCATCTCCTGTGTCGTGCCTCCCATGCTCAACATCCTCGAGCCCCTCTGCAAGAAGTACTTCAACCTCAAGCCCCTCATCGTGGAACCGGGGGTCAAGACGGGCATGCCCATCTTCTACGACAACCCCAAGGAGGTCGGCGCCGACCGGATCGTAAACGCCGTGGCCGCCTACGAGAAACACCACTCGGAACTGATCGTCGTGGACTTCGGCACCGCGACGACCTTCGATTACGTCTCGAAGAAGGGCGAGTACATGGGGGGCTGCATCACGCCCGGGATTGCCATCTCCAGCGACGCGCTCTTCGACAAAGCCTCCAAGCTGCCGCGCGTCGAACTCAAGAGGCCCAGGACCATCATCGCCAAGGACACCGTCAGCAGCATGCAGGCGGGGATCATGTTCGGGTATGCGGGCCTCGTCGACGGGATCGTCGACCGGATGAAAGCCGAAACCCGCACGAACCCGAAGGTCGTCGCCACGGGGGGGCTTGCGAAGATCATCGCGCCCGAGACCCGGAGCATCGACGTGGTCGACGAGTTCCTGACCCTCGACGGGCTTCGCATCATCTTCGAGAGGAACCGGTAGTCTTGCCCGTCCCGTGCGGCGGGAGTCGGCCCGCCAGCCGGAAAATCGCGGTGTATCCCATGGCCTTCGAGAATCTGACCAAGAAACAGCTCCTCCAGAAGATGGAATCCCTTCGCCTCGAGGTGGTGGAGTACGAGAAACAGGAGAGCGAGAAGCTCTACGAGGAGAAGCTCTACCGCTCGCTGGCCGTCACCGCCGAGGCGGGCGTCTACATCATCAAGGACGGGGTGTTCCGCTTCGTCAACCAGTTCACGGCGTCGCGGCTGGGCTGCCGCCCGTCGGAGCTGATCGGGAAACGGGCCGTCGACTTCATCCATCCCGACGACCGCGAGGCGGTCGCGAGGAAAGCCGCCGACATGCTCCGGGGCAAGCGCGCGCTTCCCTACGAGTTCCGGACCGTCGGGAAAGACGGGCGCATTCACTGGATCCTCGAGTCCGTCACCCCCATCGACTTCGGCGCGGGCCGCGCCGTGCTCGGGCAGTCGATGGACATCACCCGGCAGGTCGAGGCGCGGGAGCGCCTCGCCCGGCTCGAGGCCCTCGAGGCGTCGATCCTCGAGTCGATCCCCCATGCCGTCATCGGGCTGAAAAACCGGCAGATCATCTTCGCCAACGACGGCGTCGAGAAGGTCTTCGGATGGAAGCGCGACGAGGTCATCGGCCGGAGCACCCGGATCTTCTACCGTTCGAAAAAGGAGTGGGCCGTCGGGGCGGACAATCTCTACCGGTCCCTGGAGACGCAGCGGACCTTCACCGCCGAGGTGCTGCGAAAGAAAAAGGACGGCGCGCCGATCGTCTGCCGCCTCACGGCGTCACGCATCGGCGACGCGCTCGTCGACAAGCAGGTGGTCATCACCTACGAGGACATCACGGACCAGAAAGCGGCCGAGGAGGTCTACATGACCATGGCCGAGAACTCCCAGGTCGGGGTGTACGTGGTGCACGGCGGAGCGTTTCTGTACATCAACTCCATCGGGGCTGCCTACGCCGGCTACCGCGTCGACGAGCTGATCGGCGCGAACTCCCTGATGCTGGTTCACCCCGATGACCGGGCCCTGGTCTCCAAGAGGGCCATGGCGATGCTGCGGGGCAGGGGACGCACCCCCAGCGTGTTCCGGATCCTCACGAAGGACGGCCAGGTGCGGTGGATCATGGAGACGGTGACGCCGATCCGCTTCCAGGGGAAAAAGGCCATCCTCGGCAACTCCATGGACATCACGGAGCAGAAGGAGGCCCAGAGCAAGCTGGCCGAGCTGGAAACCCTCGAGGCCTCGATCCTCGAATCGATCCCGCATGCCGTGATCGGGCTGCGGGACCGGAAGATCTTCTTCGCCAACGACGGCGTCGAGAAGGTCTTCGGCTGGAAGCCGAAGGAGATGATCGGCCGGGGGAAACAGCGACTGTTCCGCTCCGGGCCGGAATTCGAGGTGATCGCCAAGCTGCTGTACTCCTCGCTGGAGCGGCGGCGCACGTTTGCCGTCGAGTACCCCTGCCGGAAGAAGGACGGCACCGAGGTCCAGTGCATGATCAGCGCGGCGCGCATCGGGGAGAAGCTGGAGCACGAAAGCATCGTGATCACCTTCGAAAACATCACGTACCGCAAGCAGTTCGAGAAGGAACTCGAGCTCTCCCGGGGACGGCTGCGCGATCTCTCCATGCACCTGCAGACGGTCCGGGAAAAGGAACGGACGCGCATCGCCCGGGAACTCCACGACGAGCTGGGCCAGCTGCTGACGGCGCTCAACACCGGCGTCATCCTGCTGCGCAAGAAGATTCCGCCCGACCAGGAGCATCTCCAGGAGCGGACCAAGTCGATGAAGGAACTCATCGACATGACCATGCAGACTGTCAAGCGGATCTACATGGACCTGAGGCCCGGCATGCTCGACCACCTGGGGCTGCCCGTCTCGATGGAGTGGCAGTGCCAGGAGTTCCAGAAACGCACGGGCATCCACTGCTCCGTCAGCGTGGACCCCGAGGACATGGAGCCCAACAAGGATGCCTCCATCACCGTGTTCCGCATCCTCCAGGAGACGCTGACGAACGTGGCCAAGCACTCGAAGGCGACCCGGGTGCAGGTGAGTCTCCGGGGGCTGGAGGACGATCTGGAACTCGTGGTGGCGGACAACGGCAGGGGCATCCGAAACGAGGAGCTGCAGAAACCGAAGTCCTTCGGCCTGCTGGGGATCCGGGAGCGCGTGGATTTTCGCGGCGGCGAAGTGCACATCACCGGCCGGAAGGGGAAGGGGACGACGGTGACGGTGCGCCTGCCCGCGTGGAGAGGAGGCGAGGCATGATCAAGATTCTCATCGCCGATGACCACCCCATCGTGAGGCAGGGGTTCAAGCAGGTCCTCTCGGAAACGGCGGACCTCGTGGTGGCCGACGAAGCGGGAAACGGCCAGGAGGTCCTCGGCCTGGTCGCCCGCAAGGAATACGACGTGATCCTGCTGGACATCTCCATGCCGGGCAAGAACGGGCTCGAGGTGCTCAAGGAGTTGAGGATCACGAACCCGAAGATCCCTGTCCTGATCCTGAGCATCTACCCCGAGGAGCAGTACGCCATCCGCGCCCTCAAGGCCGGGGCCTCGGGCTATCTGACGAAGGCCAGCGCCCCCGAGGAACTCATCTCGGCCATCCGCAAGGTTTCGCGGGGCGGGAAGTACATCAGCTCGTCCCTGGCGGAGAAGCTGGCCTACGAGCTCGACGGCGACGCGGAGAAGGCCCCCCATGAAACGCTCTCCGACCGGGAATACCAGATTCTCCTCATGATCGCCTCCGGGAAGACCGTCTCCGACATCGCCGAGGAGATGTGTCTCAGCGTCAAGACGGTGAGCACCTACCGCTCGCGGATTTTGGACAAGATGAAGTTGAAGAACAACGCGGAGCTCACGACTTACGCCATACGAAACAAGCTGGTGGAATAGGGTCTAGGGTCTCGGGTATGGGGTATAGGGTCTGAAGGGTCGAAGAATTTTTCATAGATAGAATCTCATTCCATCCCGATACCCTGGACCCGATACCCGATACCCCGTCCCCAAGGAACCCCGTGCGCATCGTCATCAACAAACAGGCCTGCATCGGCTGCGAGCTCTGCGTGAACACCTGCCCGGAGGTCTTCCTGGAGTGGGGCCTGCACATGCGGGCGGCCTTCGAGGTCAAGGAGCCGGAACGGTATCAGGCCCTCGTCCGGAAAGCCGTCGAGGATTGCCCCGCCCGGGCGATCTCCGTCACGTGAAACGGGTTCAGCGCGACAGGCCCGAGAGAATGAGCGAACCTTCCTTCACTCGACCCCTCCCGGATCGAGAGGTCCTTGTCATCATGGCCCGCTACCCCGAGGCGGGGGCCGTCAAGAAACGCCTGGCCAGAGACCTCGGGACCGACAGAACCCTCCTCGTCTACAAGGCCTTTCTCCAGGACCTCGGCAGCAAGTTCGGCACGCAGGCACGTCCCCTTCTGTGGTTTTTCACGCCG
>JALOPC010000113.1 GCA_025454095.1 Syntrophales bacterium
TTTGTCCCCGACGGCATCGCCCGGTATCTCGACGCACCCATCTTCACTGCGATGCTCGTTTCCCTGGGGTACGGGACGTTCCTGGCCTCCCGCGAATTCGACTATACCCTGTGGTTCAAGGACCTGAACCTGTCTCTCGTCGTCTGGGGCTCCCTGCTGGTGGCCTCCTTCCTGGGAATCCTTCTGCTGTTCGTGATGCAGTGGGGACTCGCCCTGCGGTCGCTGATCGCGAAGAAGACGTTTCCGTACAGCATGGACAACATGCCCTACTACGACCTGTTCTTCGCGCTGCTGGCCTCCATCATGTCGCTGTACATCTTCCTGGAGTTCAACGCCCTCGGTCTGCGCACAGGGGCCCCGGACCGGGCCGATCTGGTCATCGGCGGGTTCGCCATCCTTCTGGTGCTCGAGGGGGCCCGCAGGAGCATCGGCCCGCCGCTGCCCATCATCGCGGGGCTCGTCCTCATCAACTGCTACCTGGGGCCTTACTTTCTCGACATCCCGGGGCTCACGCTCTTTGCCCACCGGGGCTACTCCATCTCCCGGATCGTCGACTACATGTTCCTCGGCACCGAGGGCATCTACGGGATCCCCATCGGGGTCATCGCCACCTTCGTCTTTCACTTCGTTCTCTTCGGTCTCTTCATCGCCCGGACGGGCCTGGGGCAGCTCTTCATGGACCTGGCCATGGCCTTGGCAGGCTGGTCCGCCGGCGGTCCGGCAAAAGTCGCGGTCATCTCCAGCGGTTTCTTCGGCTCCATCAGCGGCTCCTCCGTGGCGAACACCGTGACGACGGGCTCCTTCACGATTCCCCTGATGAAGAAGGTGGGTTACAAGCCGGTCTTTGCCGGCGCCGTCGAGGCGACCTCGTCCACAGGCGGTCAGATCATGCCCCCCGTCATGGGGGCCGCCGCCTTCATCATGGCCGAGTTCCTGGGGGTTCCCTACATCAAGATCGCCACGGCCGCCATCGTGCCGGCACTCGTCTACTACTTTGCCGTGGGGACCATGGTCCACCTGGAGGCCCTGAAGAACAATCTGGTGGGGCTGCCCCGGCACATGCTGCCCAACATCTGGGCCATCCTGAAAGACCGCGGGATCATCATCGCCCCGCTCATCGCCATCGTCTACCTGCTTATATCGGGCAAGAGCCCCTTCCTGTCGGCTTTCTGGGGAATCATCCTTTCCGTTTCCATCGGGCAGGTCCACCGCAGAACGCTGCCCTTCCTGGTGACGGTCCTCCTGTCGGTGCCCTGCATCCTGGCGGACATGAATCCCCTGCAGGAGATCTCTCCCGCGTTCACGATGTGGGTCGTTTTCTTCATCGTCGGCTTCGGCTTTACCTTTTTCCGCACCGATCGCCTGACCTGGCTTCTGGGGGTCCTGACGTCGGGGCTGCTGGCCGCGATGCTCGTCCTGGGGTTCGAATCTTTCGACGCGGCCTTCTGGACGAACACCGCCGTCGTCGCCGCGGGCATCTTCTACAAGGAAAGCAAGATGCGGGTTCCCGACATCCTGGGCGCCCTGGAGTGGGGCACCCGAAACGCCCTGTCCATCGGCGCCGCCTGCGCCTGCGTGGGCTTCATCGTCGGGGCGACGACCCTCACGGGCCTCGGGCTCAAGTTCGCCGCCACGGTCATCAACCTCGCCAACGCGGCGGGGTCGACGGTGATCTCCCTCGATTTCTTCAACCTGCTTACGCTGAAGGGCGTCACGCTCTTTTTCACCCTGCTGTTTACGATGTTTGCCTGCTTTATTCTCGGCATGGGCATCCCCACGACGGCCCAGTACATCGTCGCCTCCATGATCGCCGCGCCGGCGCTGCTGCAGTGGGGGATCAACCCGCTGGTGTCCCACTTCTTCGTCTTCTACTATTCGATCCTCGCCGACGTGACGCCGCCCGTGGCGCTTGCCGCCTATGCCGCGTCGGGCATCTCGGGGGCAGACCCCTTCCGGACGGGGCTCCGGGCGTTTACCCTTTCCTCCGGGGGGTTCATCGTTCCCTTCGTCTTCGTGACGGCCCCCATCGTGCTGGGTTACCCCAGCATCGTGGACCCCAATGTGCCCATGGACTGGGTCTGGTTCTGCCAGGTCCTCTTCACGCTGATCGCCGGGGCGATCGCCCTGGGTGCCACGGTGATCGGGTACCTGGCCGACCGCTCGACCATTCTGGAGAGGGTCCTGACAGGGCTGTCAGCCGCCTTCCTTATCATTCCCGAGACATTCACGGACTTCGCAGGCCTTGCTCTGCTTGTACTGGTCTATGCGATACAGAAGATGAGGAAGCGCGAGAGAAAACGCCAGACGCCGGAGGCACCGGCCGAAAAGGCGGCATGAACGGTTGCGACAGGAAATCCGCCGAAAGGGTTTCTTTCAGGGTTTACCAGGGAAGATGCGCGGATTCAGATCGGTCAACGGCCGTCTGGTCTGAACTCACGTCCCAGAGAACGGCTCGCTGAAAACGAAGAGAGGATCGGGGAGATCATCTTCCCGATCCTCTCTTTCTTCAAGTTTCTGTGCCCTATTTGAAGAGCTTGTCGAAAAACGCCTCTTTCTCCTTCGGGTAGGAGATGGTGCCCTCGTGGTCGACGACGAGCCGCCCGTCGAGGTGGTCGATCTCGTGCTGGACGATGCGGGCGAGGAACCCCGTGTAGCGCTTGTTGACCTTGTTGCCGTCGAGATCGACGGCCTTCACCTTGATCTCCGTGGCGCGCGTCACCTCCACGCTGATGTCCGGGCAGGAGAGGCACCCCTCGTTCATCACTTCCGGCTCGCCGCGCATCTGCGTGATTCGTGCGTTGATCAGGACCTCCCAGTCGCCCTTGCCGCTGACCCCTTTTTTGTCGAAGTCCTTCACCTTGAAGGCGATGATCCGCTTGCTGAGCCCGATTTGCGGGGCCGCCAGCCCCAGGGCGTCGTTGCGCTTCAGGAAGGCGTCGACAAGGGTCTTGATGTCTTTTTTCGCCGCGGCGTCGAAGGGTACGGGCAGGTCGGCGGCCTTCTTCCGCAGAAGCTTCGCCTCCTCGTCGATCACCTTTCCGTCGCGCCAGAGCTGCCAGGTCGTGTGTTTGGTCATGACGCTGCTCCCTTCCGTAGGATCCGCGAAGAGCTATAGCACCAAGCCGCATCGATTTCAAGGATGCATCGGTTCTTGATAAATTGCCTGATGTCTGCTAACGTCGCCTGACCGCAAGGAAAATGCCTACCAGGCACACCCGGAGAGGTTCCCGTGATCGACACCATCATCGGGCATGTGGCGCGAAAACAGTTCGCCCGGGCCATGAATTTCCAGGGGGGCGGTACTCCCGCGCTCCCGCCCGCCCGCGCGGCAAGCCCCTGCCTCCTTTATATCCACGTCCCCTTCTGCGAAAAACTATGCCCCTACTGTTCCTTCCACCGCGTGACCTTCGACGAGTCCCTGTGCCGGGAATACTTCGGGGCCCTCCGGAAGGAGCTTTCCCTGTACAAGGAACGGGGGTTCACGTTCGAGGGGATCTACGCCGGCGGCGGCACGCCGACGGTCATGGTCGACGAGCTGTCCGCGACGCTCGGGCACGCGAAGAGCCTCTTCCCCATCCGGGAGATCTCCGTCGAGACCAACCCCAACCACCTGACGGACCGGCATTTGGACGCATTAAAGAACGCCGGCGTCAACCGCCTCTCCGTGGGGATCCAGAGCTTCGACGATGCGCTGCTCAAGGCCATGGACCGCTACGAGAAGTACGGAAGCGGGGCTTCCATCGCCGCGAGGCTCAAGGAAATCGGGGGCGTCTTCGACACGCTGAATGCCGACATGATCTTCAACTTCGCCCGGCAGAGCGCGGAGAGCCTGAAGGCCGACATCGACCGGCTCCTGGCAACCGGTGTCGACCAGGTGACCTACTACCCCCTCATGGTTTCGACGAAGACGCGGGAGCTGGTGCACCGGACCCTGGGGCCCGTCCCCGAGGATCGCGAGAGGGAATTCTACGGGATCATCACGGAGAGGCTCGTGCCGCCCTATCGTTTCTCCTCGGCGTGGTGTTTCTCCCGCAAGGAGGCGATGATCGACGAGTACGTCGTCAACTACGACGACTACGCGGGCCTCGGGAGCGGCTCCATCGGATACCTCTACGGGACCTGCTACGCCAACACCTTCGACATCCGCGACTACATCGGACGGGTCAACCGCGGGGAGATCCCCCTTGCGGCCGCGCGGGAGTTCTCTGCGGCGGACCGGGTTCGCTACGACTTTCTCATGAAGCTCTTCGGCCTGCTGCTCGACATCCCCTCGATGCGCAGAAAGCACGGGAAGGCTTTCGACTGGCACCTGGGCCGGATCCTGCTGCCCTTCCGCCTCGTCGACGCCGTCCGCTACGATTACCGCAAGGACTGGCTCTACCTGACCCCGCGGGGGCGCTACTACTGGGTCGTGATGATGCGCGAGTTCTTCACGGCCGTGAACAATTTCCGGGACTACTGCCGGCAGTAAGAACGGAAAAGAATGGGATGTTGGAATCGCGGAAGATTGGGTATAATGCCGTAACCCATTGCTCCATCCCCTCATCATGCCATCACGCCAGCCCATTGGATTGAGGCCGCCCATGGACGACACGCAGAAAGCCCAGCTGAAAAGCCTGCCCAAGGTCGACGAGGTCCTCGCCGTCCTCGAGAAGCGGGGAACCCTGGCAAGGGCGCCGCGGGAAAAGGTCCTCGAAACGATCCGGGAAACCGTCGGCGGGATCCGCTCCGCGATCCTGGCGGGGACCTGGGGCGACAACCGGGCCCTTTCGAACGAATCCGCCGCCGATGCCGTTGCGGCCCGCATCGAGCGGCTCCACGCGTACAGCCTGCGGCGCGTGATCAATGCAACGGGGATCATCCTCCACACGAACCTCGGCCGGGCGCCGCTGTGCAAAGAGGCCCTGGAGCGCATCGTCGAGGTGAGCCGGGGCTACTCGAACCTGGAGTTCGACCTCGCCTCGGGGAAACGGGGGCTTCGCTACGATCACATCCGGGAAATTCTCTGCGAGCTCACGGGGGCCGAGGACGCCCTGGTCGTCAACAACAACGCCGCGGCGGTGCTGCTGGTGCTCAGCACGCTGGCCCGGGGCCGGGAGGCCATCGTGTCGCGGGGCGAGCTGATCGAGATCGGGGGCGAGTTCCGCATCCCCGAGGTGATGGAGAGAAGCGGCGCCGTCCTGCGCGAGGTGGGGGCCACCAACCGGACCCACCTGTCCGACTACGAGAGGGCCATCGGCGAGAACACGGCCCTCATCATGAAGGTCCACACGAGCAACTTCCGGATCGTGGGATTTACCGAGGAGGTCCCCGTGCCGGAACTGGTCGCACTGGGAGGCCGTCACGGGATCCCCGTGATGAACGACCTGGGGAGCGGCTGTTTCATCCGGCTGGAAAAGTACGGGTTGCAGCGAGAGCCCACCGTGGCGGAAGCGGTGAAGGAAGGGGCCGACGTGATCACCTTCAGCGGCGACAAGCTGCTCGGCGGACCCCAGGCGGGGATCATCGTCGGGAAGAAAGACATGCTGGAGGGCATCAAGCGCAACCCCCTGAACCGGGCGCTGCGCATCGACAAGCTGACCCTCGCGGCGCTCGAGGCCACGGCGAAGCTCTACCTGAACGAGCGGGAGGCCGTCGACGGTCTGCGCTCGCTCACGGCGCTCACGGAACCCGTAGAGGCCGCCGCCAGGCGCGCAAGAAAACTACTATCGCTCTTGAAAAAGGAAAACTTCCCCGGCGCGACCCTCGCCCTGCGGAAGGGGTCCTCCATGGCGGGAGGCGGCTCGCTGCCGACGCAGCAGATCCCCACGGTCCTCGTGGCCCTGCGCTCGGAGGGGCTTTCGGCCTCGCGCATCGACGAGAGGCTCCGGGCCTTGCCCGT
>JALOPC010000114.1 GCA_025454095.1 Syntrophales bacterium
TCATTCGAACATGTCATTCCCGCGAAAGCGGGAATCCATCGGATGATTGGATTCCGGATCAAGTCCGGAATGACAATCGATGCCTCGCAGCGCACTGCGGGCCATTCATTTCAACGGCTTAACGAATCAGCCTTGTTGTTCCTGTGGCAGCCACGACTTCATCGACGGCAGTCCCTCCACGTGTTTGTGGAACTCCCGGATCGTGTCGGCCCACTGGTGGTACTCGTGCGCCGTGCCGAACCCGAGCAGGAGCCGGTTGCCGCCGATGCCCGTCGCGTCGAGGAGCGTCCTGAGCAGCTCCAGGCGCTTGAGGGCAGGGTGGTTGGCGTCGTTGAACCGGCACCCGCCCACGTGGCATCCCAGGACGGCCACCCCCGCCGCGCCGCTCGCGAAGGCGCGAATCACCGCGTCGGGCTCCACGTACCCCGCGCACTCCACGGGGATGACCCGGAAGGACGCAGGCAGTTCCGTGCGCCTGCGCCCGGCGCCGTCGGCCCCGATGAGGCCGCACCAGCGGCAGGCGAAGACGAGAATGTTCGCGTTCGTTGCGGAAGTCATGTCAGCGCACCTCCCGGAAGGCCCGGCGGATCATGGCTCCCGTGACCCGGTAGTTCTGCTCGGGGATCTGCATCGCCCCGTTGGGGCAGACCGACGCGCAGCTTCCGCAGGCCTTGCAGCGGACCTTGATCACCCGGCTCACCGATCGCTGCCCCACTCGCTGCAGCTTGCAGGCCTCGTAGGGGCAGACGGCAACACAGTTGCCGCAGCCCGTGCAGGCCTCGGCGTCTGCCTGTGCATGCCCGAGCTTGATGCCGGGAACACGGCTCAGGGTGAGAGCCGAGACGGTTCCCGTTCCGAGGAAAGAGGCCGCCTTCACGGCCGCCGCCTCGCCCTGCGCGATGGCCTGGTCCGACGAGGCCGGCCAGCGGGCCGTCCCGCAGATGAAGACGCCGTCGTTTCGCGTCTCCACGGGGTGCACCGGGTAGACCTCGGCGATGAAGCCGTGCTTGTCCACGGGGATCTCGAGCATGCGGGCAAGAGCCGCGCTCTCGGGATCGGCCACGAGCGGCGTGCTCAGGACGAGCAGGTCCGTCTCGATCGAACGGGTCACCCCGCTCAGGACGTCGAAGACTTCGACGCCGCTCACCTGACCGTCTCCCCGTATCTCGGGCGGCCTGTCCGCATCGAAGCGGATGAACTGGACGCCCCTGTGCAGGGCCTTGCGGTAAAAGGCCTCCAGGACGCTTCCCGGCGTCATGATGTCGCGGTGCAGGATGACGGCCTTCGAACCGGGCACCTCGTCGAGAATCCGCATGGCGTTCTTCAGGGACATCGGGCAGCAGATGGTCGAACAGTAGGGCCGCTCGGCGCAGCGGGCGCCGACGCACTGGATGAAGACGGCCGTCTTGCAGGCCGCTTTTCCCGTCGCGAGCTGCCTCTCCATCTCCATCTGGGTGATCACGTTCTTCGTCTTCCCGTATCCGTAAAGCCCCTGGGGGAACAGCAGACGCGCCCCCGTGGCGAGCACGACGGCCCCCACGCGCAGGGCCGCGCTGCCTTCCGGTCCTGTGAGGGTTACCTTGAAATCGCCGGCATATCCTTTTATCGAGGCAACCTTCGTCTTCCCGTAGAAACGGATGAGCGGGCTGCTGCCCGTCATCTCGACGAGAGGCTTGAGCTTCTCCGGTCCGGACAGTTCCGTCGGGTAGACCTTCGTCACCACGTTGAGAAGGCCTCCGGGGGCCGTCCCGCGGTCGACGAGGTGCACCCGGATTCCCATCCGGGCCAGGCCGCAGGCGGCCGACAGGCCCGCAGGCCCCGCGCCGATGACCAGCGCCTCGCGCTGAACACCGATGGCAACGTCCCTCGAATCCTGCATGTTCTGAAGGAGGGCCAGCTCCATGTCGAGCTGGTTTGCCGCCTTGCGTGTCGCGGCCACGGGATCTTTCCCGTGTATCCAGGCACAGCCCTCGCGCAGGTCCACGGCGCGAACCGTCCGCGCGTCGACGCCTTCTTTCGCGAGACCCTGGCGCACGATTTCCATCCTGCCGTAGGGCGAGCAGGCGCCGAGGAGCACCTTTCCGATCCCGCGCTCGCGGACCAGGGCGTGCACCGCGGCCGAATCTCCCGGCTGGCAGAGGGACTCCCGGATGCTCACGAAGTCCACGGAGGGGTCGGACGCGATCCGCTCCCGGATGGACTCCAGGTTGACGGTGTTTCCGATCTCGCCGAAACAGTTGCAGAGAATGACGCCGATCTTTGCCATTTCAATTCTTGTCCGTAATCGTTCTGAGTGCCGCCGATGCCGCCTGGATCGCCGACTCCGTCACATCCGCCGGCTCCATGACGAACCCGCAGGAGACGGCCGCCGCTGTCACGAACCCCTCGCCGCTCAGCTCCGGCCGCGCCCCCGGCGCCGGCTTCGACGCGAGGGAGGACTGCAGGTTCCCGTTGAGGACGACCATGTCGAACTGCCGGATCTCGCGCTTTCCCGTGATCGTGTCTTCGTACTTCACGGCGATTCCGTTGCCGTCGGGCAGGGGGGTGATGAGCGAGGAGCGCCCCCGGACGAGCCGGACGCCGTTGCCGTTGAAATCGCGCAGGGCGTACTCGTAGTAGTCCCTCCCCACGGTGCGCAGGTCCGTGTAGAGAATGACGCAGTCGATGTCCGGGTGTCTTCGCTTGACCCACTGGGCCTGCTTGAGCGCGTGCATGCAGCAGACGGCGGAGCAGTGGGGCAGGAGCCTCAGATCCCGGGCGCCCGCGCACTGCACGAAGAGGATGCTCCGGGGCACGGCCCCGTCGGAGCGCCGGATGATTTTCCCTTGGTTGTCGCCCGCCTCGGCTTTCCAGGCCTCGAACTCGAGCGACGTGAGGATGTCCGGGTGCGTCCCCCATCCGTATTCCTTCATCGGGGCGAGGCTCACTTCGTCGAAGCCCGCCGCCCAGATGACCTCGTCCGCGTCCAACGCGACCCGCTGCTCTTCCCGGTCGAAGGCGATGGCCTTCGTGGGGCAGACCTCCACGCAGGCGCGGCAGTCCCCGCAGCGATTCCCGTCGATGACGTGGACGGGCGGGTAGGCGTGCTCCCAGATGGGCTTCGCAACGCTTTTCGGGCATGCCGTTTCACAGCGGCCGCAGTTTATGCAGAGCGACGGGTCGACGACGCACGCCGACTGGACGACGACTGCCCGGTACCCCCCGGGCTGCTGCTCGAGAGTCTCCACGCGGGAGAGAGGGTGGATGGCAATCGCCTCGTCTTCCTTGCATCGGCGGATTTCCGTCCAGAGGGGGCAGAAGGCGCAGTGGTCCGTCGGGTAGAACTTGTCGAGCTTCGCCACCTGGCCGCCCAGGTCGTAACCCCTCTCGACAAGGTGCACGCGGTGGCCGTTGCCGGCCAGGTCGAGTGCCGCCGAGATCCCGGCCACCCCTCCGCCGACCACGAGCACCGTTTTGGTTTTCTTGTCCGTTGTCTGCATTCTCGAATCTTCTTCCATCCCTATACCCGAGACCCTAGACCCGATACCCGAGTTTTATTCTTCCTCTTCCTCTTTAATGATTCCGTAATGCTCCCCGAGTTTTTGCACCCGCTTCTTCAGCCAGTCCGTGAATCCCTCCTCGCGTCCGTGGCCCCGTCCGTCCTCCTCCTCGCGCCTCAGGGCCATGCGCTTCTCCGGCGGTGGGATTCGCTTCACCTTGTCGTAGTGGCAGACGATGGACTTGGGTTTCGTGGGGCAGCGTTTCTCGCAGGCGTTGCAGCCCGTGCAGGGGTCCTCGAGGACGACGGGGTACTTGTCCTTCTCGAGCTTGATGGCGTCGTAGCGGCAGGCGTCGAAGCAGCGCGTGCAGTCCTCCTGCCCCGTCCAAGCCAGGCAGGTCGAGCGGTCGATGACAGCGTTGCCGATGTCGACCTCGTCGCGGGAGATCTTCGCGATGGCCCCCGTCGGGCACTCCTTGATGCAGGCCATGCAGAAGATGCAGTCCTTGTGGCGCAGGATGGGGGTGCCGAAACTCGTGATGCCGCCCTCGAGGCCGGCAGGACGAATCGCGTCGGTGGGGCAGACGTCGACGCAACGGTAACAGCGTGCGCAGTACTCAAGGAAGGATTTTTCTTCGAGGGCCCCGGGCGGGCGCGGGATTTCCTTCGCCCCGCTCACCTTGAAGAGGCCGAAGACGGCGGTCGAGACGGCACCGCTGACGAGAAGTTGGATCGTGTCCCTGCGTGAAAAGGCCATGGGTGTACTTGTCCCCTGATCGTTCCAGGTTCCTTGTCACCGACCCCTCTCCTCCGCGGCAACAAACCTCGGTCACTATAATGGAAGCCGAAAGGAAAAGCAAGGGCGGGTGAGCGAATCACCCGCCCTTGCCGTCGAAATCAAACGGTTAGAGGTTGTACTTCTTCTTTGCGGCGTTGACGTCTGCGATCAGGTAATCGAGGCCGTAGGCCTTGAGGGTGGCTTCCGTCGGGATGCCCTTGGCGTCCCAGCCGAAGAACCCGTAGGTCTTGGTCTCCATGTCCTTCTGGTCGGCATCGGTGAAGATGACGTCCTTCCGGGGGCCGGCCGGCAGCTTCTCCTTGTACATGCGGATGGGAAGCCGGTCGTCCTTGGAACTGATGCCCTCGCGTACGTTGAAGACGCGCTCGGCCGTGAAGATGCGCTTCGCCGTCGTCCAGTAGTCCTCAGGCTTCCAGTTCCAGCCGCACAGCGGGTTGAGCATGTCTGTGATGATCTTGTCCGTGCCCGCGCCGTAGACGAGGAAGTTGGTGAAGGAGCAGATGCACAGCGAGTCGGCCATCGCCGTCATGCCGAGGGCCTGGGGCCCCTGGCCTTCGTGGTGATCGCCGCCGCAGGTGCCCATGGTATAGCTGTAGGCGCGAATCTTGTCGCCCCGCGGGTCGTGGGCCGCCAGTTCCTTGCCCTTGGTGTGGTTGGCGTAGGCTTCGGAGCCCTTGCCGATCTCCTTGGACATCTTCCTGACGCCCTTGGCCATGAGCTTGCCGGCCTTGCCTTCCTGGTAGGCGATCTTGCGGATCATCTCCATGTAGGTGTCGCCGTCGTTCCACTTGGGCTTCAGGCCGTCGAGGTCCGTGGGCTTCAGGGCACCCTTCTCGACAGCTTCCGTCGTGAAGGCGAGCACGCCGCCCGTGGAGATGTTGTCGAGGCCGTAGGCGTCGCAGGCCTCGATGAGGGCGATCATCTCGTCGAACTTCGTCATGCCCAGGTTGGAGCCCAGCAGACCGCCGGACTCGTACTCGGGGCCCTCGGCGACCATCCCCGCGTACTTGCCGCTGCGGATGACGCCCAGCTTCAGGCAGTGCGTCGGGCAGTTGGTGCAGGACGCGTGCCGCTTCCAGAACGTCCGGGCCGCTTCCTCGCCGCCGATCTTCACGACGTCGGGGAACCAGGTGGTCTGGTAGTTCTTCACGATGAGCGAGCCGTGGAGGTAGTGCTTGAGCTCCATCAGTCCGCCCGTACCCCAGCGCTTGATGCCTTCCCAGGCCTCGCGCCGCACGTTGTTGTCCTTGTTGACCTTGGCGGCCGCCAGGAACTTGGCGTTGTCCGCCACGGGCACGGCGTACTTCGTGCCGCGCACGGCGAAGCCCTTGAGCTTCTTGTCGCCGAAGACCATGCCGGTGCCGCTGCGGGCGGCGGCGCGGTAGCGCTCGACGATGATGCAGGAGTAGGGAACTCCGTTCTCGCCGGCGGGGCCGATGACGGCCGTCCGGATCTCGGGGTCCTTCATTTCCTTGACCATCATCTCGTGGGTCTCGTCCGTGGTTTTGCCCCACATCTTCGAGGCGTCCTTGAACTCGACCTTGTCGTTCACGATGGAGAGCCAGACGGGTTTCTTGGTGGTGCCCGACAGGGGCCCGGGCCCCACGAACACGAAGGCATCCTCGTCCAGGGCGTTCTTGCCCGCCTTGTACTCCGTCACGGCGTAGTAGGCCCCGAGGCCGCGGCCGCCGATATACTGCTGGAGGATCTCATCGGAAACAGGACGTGTCTTGAACGTCTGCTTGCTGAGGTCGATCTCCAGAACCTTTCCGAAATTTCCGCCTTTGGGTGTTGCCATGGTTCTCACCTCCCCTTCTTGGTCTTGGACTTCGCGGGCACGACCCTCTTGCCCTCGACGTTGGGATAGAACAGGAGGTTCGCGAGATCCTTACCTGCTTCTTCCGGCGTGACGGAGCGGTAGGCCATGTTCACGCCGATGCCGACAGGCCGTCCCATGAGGCAGGGCCCCTGGGGGTTACCGGACTGCTCCTGGCATGCCTTTACGCACTGGGGGTCGCCGCCGCAGAGATCGCAGATCAGGGGCTGGCCCGTGTCGGGGTTGCCGCGGATGTACTTGGCCGGGCAGGCTTCCTGGCACTTCATGCACTTGGCGCCCAGGCAGATCTTCTCGTTGAGGACGATGCCGTTGGTCTTGGCATCCTTCTGGATCGCCTTCGGCGTCGTGGGGCAGGCGGCGATGCAGGGCGCGTCGTCGCAGTGCCAGCACATCACCGGGACGTCGACCATGTCCTTGTACTTGGTGATGTAGATGCGCGACAGGGCAGGGCGGACGTTGCCGGTGTGGAAAAGCGAGCAAGCAAACTCGCAGCTCCGGCAGCCCGTGCAGTTGTGGCGCTCGGCGAAACGGTACTTCTGTGCGTAGGGCGGGGTGCCCGGCACGCCTTGGACCGAGTACTGGGCCTCGGCCTTCTTCGGGGCGATGCCGCCGATGGCGGTGATCGCGAGTGCGCTCCCCGCCGCCGTAGCGGTCCCTCTCAAGAAGTCACGACGGCTCGTCTCCTTCTTGAGAACATCAGGCAGTTTCTTTTCTTCCATGTCTGACCTCCATTGGATTGCCTCGTGTTAACGGCTTGACACATCAACGAAATGAAATCGGGAAACCTCCTTTCGAGATGTCTCTGATTCCTGTTTTTCTGTTCGATCGCTTCCTCCTGCCGAATCGCGCGGCGATCCCGGCGGGAGCGGTTACTTCATTTTGCTCGTGTAGACGTAGTCGTTTCCCTTCTGGGCCTCGTGGCACTTGATGCACTCGTCGATCTTGCCCTCCTGGTCCACCTTGCCGCTGGCCTTGAACTGCGCCCAGAACCAGTCGCCGCCC
>JALOPC010000115.1 GCA_025454095.1 Syntrophales bacterium
TTTTAACTTTAACTGGTGGGTGAACCGAAAAGACCGTTCCGGGAACAATGCCTTCGAGGGGGGATTCCTGGGGCTGGACAATATCGGGGTCTTCGACCGATCTTCGCCTTTGCCGACCGGCGGCCACCTGGAACAGGCCGACGGCACGGCCTGGATGGCCCTGTACTGCCAGAACATGTTGGAGATCGGCGCCGAGCTGACCATGGCCAATCCGGCCTATATCCATCTCACGATGAAATTCCTCGAGCACTTCCTCTTGATCGCTTCCGGGATGATCCGGCCGAGCGAGGAAGGCGGGATGTGGGATGAACAGGACGGCTTCTTTTACGATGTGCTTCGCCGGCCGGACGGGCGGTCCGACCGTCTGAAGGTCCGCTCGATGGTCGGGCTGCTGCCCTTGTGCGCCGTCACTGTTTTCGAAGGGAAGCTATCGGTG
The DNA here is from genome assembly GCA_025454095.1 of Syntrophales bacterium. Taxonomy (GTDB): domain Bacteria; phylum Desulfobacterota; class Syntrophia; order Syntrophales; family UBA2192; genus UBA2192. Next base: position 437 of record JALOPC010000115.1, read on the forward strand.
AAATACCCCGAGATCGCCTCGGTTCTGCGGGAGTATCTCCAGGCGCGGCCTGAACTGATGGCTTTCATCCATGACCCGTTCAAGCCTGGGTATCAGAAGCGATTCCTGGGATCGATTTTGAATGAAACCAATCTCCGCAGGGTGCTGACGATCATGCTCGATGAGAAGGAATTCCTGAGCCCCTTCGGCATTCGAGCTCTCTCCCGCATTCACCAGGATCACCCTTACACCTATCGGGTGGGCGATCAGGAGTATCGGGTATCGTATGTGCCAGGGGATTCGGACAGCGGCATGTTCGGCGGCAATTCGAACTGGCGCGGCCCGATCTGGATGCCGGTCAACATGCTGATTCTGCGCGCGCTGCTTCAGTACTATCTTTACTACGGGGCTTCATTCACTATCGAATGCCCTACGGGGTCAGGGAGGCAGATGAACCTCTATGAAGTAGCGGAGGAGATCGGGCATCGCCTGTTCAAGATCTTCCTTAAAGATGAGCAAGGGAATCGTCCCGTTCACGGGATGGCTCGGAAATTCCAGGAGGATCCGCACTGGCGAGATTACCCCTTGTTCTATGAATACTTCCATGGGGACAGCGGGGCGGGGGTCGGCGCGAGCCACCAGACAGGATGGACCGGGAGCGTCGCGCGTTTTGCGCATTTGTTTGCGTCTCTTAAGGCTTCTGAGATGCTCGAGCAGAGCAAAGAAAAAACGGCCGGCGGGGCCCCCGAACTGGGAAGCAAGAGATGAGAAGTCAACAGGCGATTATGGAAGCGATTACCTTAGACCCTAAAAGGGAGGTTACCCCATGAAAGCGATTACGGTAGAACCAAAAAAGCCAGGGACAGCCCGGTACGAAGATTTTCCGGAGCCTGATGTGCATGAGGGCTCGGTCCTCGTGGAGGCCATTGCCGTCGGCGTTTGTGGGACGGACGTCGAGATCGTGGAGGGCAAGTACGGCTGGGCCCCCCCCTGGCAAGACGCGCCTTGTGCTCGGCCACGAATCCCTCGGCCGGGTGGTGGACCCGGGCCCGAGCGGCGGGCTCAAGAAGGGCGATCTCGTGGTCGGCATCGTCCGGCGCCCCGACCCTGTGCCCTGCTCGAACTGCGCGGTGGGGGAGTGGGACATGTGCCGCAACGGCCAGTACACTGAGCGGGGGATCAAGGAGATCCACGGGTTCATGTCGGAACGCTGGCGCATTGAGCCGGAGTATGCGATCAAGGTGGACAGCACGCTCGGGCTCCTGGGAGTTCTGCTCGAGCCCACGACGGTTATCGTCAAGGCGTGGGCCCAGGTCGTCGCCGTCGGCCTCCGCGCGTTCTGGGAGCCGCGAACCGCGCTGGTGACCGGTGCCGGCCCGATCGGGCTGCTCGCCGCGATGGTCGGCAAACAGCGCGGGCTGGACATCCACGTGCTCGACCGCGCCGAGTCTGGGGCCAAGCCTGACCTGGTGCGGTCCCTCGGTGCCACGTATCATAGCGGGAGCGTGTTAGACATCGGCTTCGAGCCGGACATCATCGTTGAGTGCACGGGAGTCGGATCGGTGATTGCGGATTCGGTCCAGAAAATCGGAGCGGGCGGGATCATCTGCCTGACAGGAGTCGGAGCCGGCGGTGTCGCCGCCAGCCGGGCCGTGGCCGACGTCGCCGCGGGAGTCGTCCTGAAGAACAACGTGCTGGTCGGCAGCGTGAATGCGAACAAGCGTCACTGGTACAGGGCCGGAGATGCCCTGGCCCGCGCCGACCGGAAGTGGCTGAACCGCCTGATCACGCGCCGTGAAAAACCGGAGAATTTCAAACAGGCGCTGGAGAGAAGACCCGACGACATCAAAGTCGTCATTCAGTTCGGCGAGGTGTGATCATCACGGTAGCGTGACCGAAATCCACCCTCTAATTCTCGGAGTCTCTTTGGGACGCGGATCTCAAGCAATTCCTGATCACCAGCAAGGCGTCAGATGCAAGGCGCCGAGGAGCGACAACTGAGGCGTATAGAGCAATACGCCGCAAGGAGGAGCGAGCGAAGGCAACGCCGCAGATGATGCCTTGATGGTGAATCAGGGCGTGACACATTGCAAAGGAGGCTATGATGGCTTCACCCTGGATCGATGTTTCGGTAACGCTGAGAACCGGCATGGTCAGCTGGCCGGGCGATCCGCCGGCCCGTATCACTCATGCCTTGGACATGGAGCGGGGCGACCCATGCACGGTGTCGCTTCTTGAGATGGGCGCGCATACCGGGACCCACATGGATGCGCCTGCACACTTTGTACGCGGCGGCATCGGGATCGACGACATGCCGCTGGAGGCGGCCATGGGTTCGGCGCGGGTAATCCCCATCCGTGACCGCAAGTCCATAGAGCCCGGTGAACTGGTACGGCATGCTATCCGGCGCGGCGAGCGGGTCCTGTTCAAGACCCATAACTCAAATCACTGCTGGGATACCGACAGCTTTGTCGAGGACTTCGTGTACCTTTCGGCAACAGCGGCCGAGTATCTCGCTGAGCGGCAAGTTCGGTTGATTGGCGTAGACTATCTCTCCGTGGGCGGTTTTCGTGCGGATGGAGTGGAAACTCACCAGGCCCTGCTCAAGGCCGGCATCTGGATCATTGAGGGGCTTAATCTGAAGCGGGTCCGACCGGGCCGAGTACAACTGGTCTGCCTGCCTCTCAAGATCGCCGGAGGCGACGGTGGGCCGGCCCGGGCGCTCGTGCGTCCGATATAGACCGTTATCTACGAAATCGTAACCGTCTGGTTTTTTGAAATAGTTACAGGGGAGGCTTCGATGACCACACAACAGAGAGCAATTCGCGGCACGAAACTCATCTTGATCGTATCAGCGCTTTGGCTGGGCGTGCTCGGCGCCGGTCAGGCTGTTGCGGGCGGACTCCTGCTTTACGAGGTGGGCACAGCCGACGTCGGGCTTGCTTCGGCCGGCTGGGGCGCGCGGGCTCAGGATGCCTCGGCCATACTCACCAACCCGGCCGGCATGACGCGCCTTGAGGGCTCGCAGTCTCTTCTCGGAGCGCAGGCGCTCTATGGGGACTATGGGTTTTCGATCGGGCCAGGGACTTCATCGGGCCTCGGGACGGGTGACGGCGGCAATCCGATCGGCTGGTTCCCAGGCGGCAGCGCATTCTTCAGTTACAGCGCGTCGCCCGACCTCAAGTTCGGCTTCGGCTTGGCGGGGAACTTCGGTCTCTCCGAGAAGTACGACGAAAACTGGGTCGGCCGCTACTACGTCCAGGAGGCGACGATTATGGGCTTGAGCCTCCTGCCCTCGATCGCCTACAAGGCGACCGACAAGCTCTCGCTCGGGGCGAGCGTGAATGCCATGTACGGCATTTTCAAAAACCAGGTGGCGATCAACATCCCGGACGCGCAGCGGCCGGGGAATTTCGTGCCGATTCGGCGGTCGGAAACCGACGCCCAGCTGAACGTCGAGGACGAGACCTGGGGCTGGGGCGTCAGCCTGGGGCTGCTCTACGAGTTCAACGCCGGCACCCGGCTCGGGCTCACCTGGAACTCGCAGGTGAACCTCGACTTCAGCGGCCCGGCCGAGTTCTCCAATCTGGGACAGCTCGAGACCACCCTCCAGAACGCGGGGCTGCTGAACTCGAACATCGACGTGGGAATCAAGCTTCCGCAGCAGTTCATGGGAAGCGTCTTCCATCAGGTGAACCCTCGATGGGCGGTGCTCGGCAGTGTGGGCTGGCAGCAGTGGTCGAAGTTCGGCCAGGTGGAGTTCGGCATCGACAATGCGGGGAGTCCCACCAGCCTCACGAAGAACCTGGAGTTCAAGGATACCTGGCACTTCGCGGCGGGCGCGCAATACAGCCTGAGCGACGCCTGGCTGCTCAACTTCGGCGTGGCCTATGACTCCAAATTCCAGGAAGGCTCAACGGTCTCCCCTTTGCTTCCGCTGAATGATGTCTGGCGTTTCGGCGCCGGCGTCCAGAACCAGGTCAGCAAGACTTTCAGCTGGGGCGTTTCGGCCGAGTACTCTTACGCAGGCACGCTCGATGTGGATAAGCAAAGTACAGCGCCAGTCTCAGCGGGCGGCCGAGGCGATCTCGTTGGCTCGTACCCGGATGCAGGCATTTTCTTCCTCGCCGTCAATTTCGCCTGGAAGTTCTGACCTGTGGCGGGCTTTCTGCCATGGGCGTGACACTGGGTCAGGAAATCCCTCCTGGAGGGAGCCCATGAGGAAATCGAAGAAAAATAGAAAAAAATATCTGAAGTGAGAGACAAAAACAAATCGCAAAACAGAAGAAAAGGAGAGAAAGAAATGAAGAGAAACATCAAGACAATTCTTGCTTTTGCAGTGGTGGCGGCGATCACTGTTTTGTTTGCATCTCCGGCTGTGTCGCAAGACAAGCCGGCGGACAACATGCAGATCCTGCGTGACAAGATCAAAGCGGACAAGAAGCTGCTTGTCGCTGCCAACATGGAATTGACCGACGTGGAGGCCAAGGCCTTCTGGCCGGTCTATGAGGGGTACCAGAATGAACTTTTCCTTCTTCGCGGACGCACCGTGAAATTGATCAAGGATTACTCGGATGCCTATGAAAAGATGAGCAACGATAAGGCGAAAGCGCTGCTGGATGAGCTTATGAAAATCGATTCTTTGGGCCTGAAGCTTCGTCAAGCTTATCTCCCAAAGTTTCGCCAAGTTTTGCCGGAGGTAAAGGTCGTTCGCTACTATCAGATCGAGAACAAGATCAATGCGGCGCTTAACTATGAACTCGCTACAAACATCCCGCTCATGAAAGCGGCCCAGTAGTTATAAGAAAGAGAGGATACGACGATGAAAACATTACGTTTGACAAGCATGTTATTGGTCCTTGCGTTCGCCGCGTTCACCCTCATGAGCCCGAATCCTGCTCGAGCAGCGTCTGCGGCAGAAATCAACCGTGACGCCAATAAGGCCCTGGAGCAACTGTACAAAAAATCAGGTTCAGCCAAGGCACTGGGTGAAAAGGCAAAGGCCGTCCTCGTGTTTCCGAGTATTACCAAGGGTGGCTTCATGGTGGGGGGGCAGTACGGGGAAGGCGCCCTCATGAAGGAGGGAAAGACCACAGCCTATTACAACACGGTGTCAGCCTCGTACGGCCTGCAGGCCGGTGTCCAGAAATACGGGTATGTGTTGTTTTTCATGACAGACTCTGCATGGGAATATCTCGACAGAAGCGATGGCTGGGAACTGGGTACGGGCCCAAGCATTGTCATTGTAGATGAAGGAAAAGCCGGTGGCCTATCAACCACCACAGCGAGAGCGGATGTTTACGCCTTCATGTTTGACCAGAAAGGGCTCATGGGTGGTCTTGGCCTGCAGGGCACGAAAATCAC